>NZ_JBALVR010000020.1:0-21132 GCF_036960315.1 Psychroserpens sp.
TTGTCATCGCCGGTGACACTATAAGTGACTTCCGCTCCACAAACTCCAGCATCATTAGGTACTGTAATATCTGCATTACAACTAATGGTTGGAAGTTCTGTGTCGTTTACTGTAACATTAAAACTACAGGTTGCTGTATTATTTGAAGCATCTGTTATTACAAACGTATTTGTAGTTGTTCCTATTGGGAATACAGAGCCACTCGCTAATCCTGCTGTTTGTTCAATTTTTGGGAATACTGAAACTTCATATGCACCCGCTGGGAATGGCGCAGCAGCTCCTGCATTAGTTGTTTCTCCATCTAAAGCATTGGGCCCACTAAATGACCAACTAGATAATTGGAATGTTGAACCATCTGGTCCCGTATTACTATTGCGATATGCCCAACCATCTAAATATTCCCAAGGTTGTCCAGTACCATCTACATTAATATCTCCAAACACATCAATCACACTTCCGTCCTTAAACAACTCAATAGCATCATCGCCATTAATTAACATCGCTCCAGTTGTATAATCTGGCGCAAAGCCAAAGAAACTAGTGAATTGTGATGATTCACTGGCTACATAAATAAATTGGCCTGCAGCCACAGCAACTGCCGGGAAAGTGAATTCTTGCCCGTCTGTTCCGCCACCATTGTTAGCACCACCTATTCCATAAATACTTAAGTCTGCAATAGCTTCTAAAGCATATAATTCTACGCCTTTTGGTAATCCTCCCGATAATGTAGCATCAAAGACACCTGATATAACTAATGGTGCCGATGGTTCTGCGCTACCTGTACAGTTGTCATCGCCGGTGACACTATAAGTGACTTCCGCTCCACAAACTCCAGCATCATTAGGTACTGTAATATCTGCATTACAACTAATGGTTGGAAGTTCTGTGTCGTTTACTGTAACATTAAAACTACAGGTTGCTGTATTATTTGAAGCATCTGTTATTACAAACGTATTTGTAGTTGTTCCTATTGGGAATACAGAGCCACTCGCTAATCCTGCTGTTTGTTCAATTTTTGGGAATACTGAAACTTCATATGCACCCGCTGGGAATGGCGCAGCAGCTCCTGCATTAGTTGTTTCTCCATCTAAAGCATTGGGCCCACTAAATGACCAACTAGATAATTGGAATGTTGAACCATCTGGTCCCGTATTACTATTGCGATATGCCCAACCATCTAAATATTCCCAAGGTTGTCCAGTACCATCTACATTAATATCTCCAAACACATCAATCACACTTCCGTCCTTAAACAACTCAATAGCATCATCGCCATTAATTAACATCGCTCCAGTTGTATAATCTGGCGCAAAGCCAAAGAAACTAGTGAATTGTGATGATTCACTGGCTACATAAATAAATTGGCCTGCAGCCACAGCAACTGCCGGGAAAGTGAATTCTTGCCCGTCTGTTCCGCCACCATTGTTAGCACCACCTATTCCATAAATACTTAAGTCTGCAATAGCTTCTAAAGCATATAATTCTACGCCTTTTGGTAATCCTCCCGATAATGTAGCATCAAAGACACCTGATATAACTAATGGTGCCGATGGTTCTGCGCTACCTGTACAGTTGTCATCGCCGGTGACACTATAAGTGACTTCCGCTCCACAAACTCCAGCATCATTAGGTACTGTAATATCTGCATTGCAGTCTATAACTGGTAATTCATCATCGGTTACTGTTACTGTTTGTGTACAACTTGCTGTATTACCTGCTGCATCTTCTACTGTCCATGTTACTGTTGTAATTCCTACTGGGTAAGATGCAGGTGCATCATTACTTACAGTTTCGCCAGGACAATTATCTGATGTTGATACTGATCCTAATGCAACGCCTGTTGCTTCACAAAATCCGCCATCTGCTGTTACACTAACTGCGCCTGGACATGTAATTGTTGGTGCTTCTTTATCTGTTACAATAACATCAAAAGAGCAGGTGGCCGTATTGTGAATGCCTGCAGCCCATGCCAATGAATTAGCCATGATCAAGTCTCCATCGGTGTTGGCATCCCAAAGATCGGGACGGCTATCTGATGAAGGTGCGAAAAAGTTTAGTGATACTGTTTTACCATTGGTAGGCTCTTTATAAGCAATCAATGGATCGCCAGTTGACCAGTTGGCCAATAGGCTAGCTCCGGGTTGAAGTAAAAGATTGATACCGCGGAAACTACTAGAACCACCATTAAAATTAGTAACACCTTGCATAATTGGATGAGATCCATTTATAATAT
This sequence comes from Psychroserpens sp., assembly GCF_036960315.1. Taxonomy (NCBI): domain Bacteria; kingdom Pseudomonadati; phylum Bacteroidota; class Flavobacteriia; order Flavobacteriales; family Flavobacteriaceae; genus Psychroserpens; species Psychroserpens sp. The sequence continues at coordinate 2,234 of NZ_JBALVR010000020.1, forward strand.
TCATAGTGTGAGGACCTGCAGCCGCAAAGTTTGCTGGGTTAGCATCCAAAGGCAAGTATCCATTATTTCTGAAATCACCCTCCAGATCAAAAACGCTTGGAGAAAATTGGGTGAACATATTAACAACAACACCTCCTCCTGCATCTACATAAGCGGCAAGGACGTTACCAAGCGCTACTGGGTCAAAGATAGGCTCATCGGTCCAAACAAGTACCGCATCGTATTCTAGTAAGGTTGCCAATGACGGTGTTTGAACTTCAATATCAATTCCATCTACTGATTTGAAAATACCGGTATCAGTTAGTTTAGTAATAACTTCATCTTCCCAGGGCGGATTAGAATCAGACCCCGACAATACGGCAACTCTAGGTTGAGAGCCCCCATTATCTGTAACCGTCCAAGTGACTGTGGTAGTTCCTAAATCGAAAACAGCTCCATCAAGTGTTGTACTGTTATTGTAATCATTTTCTATTGTTGCACCAGGGCAGTTATCCACAATATTAGTTGGATCAAATTCACCACCTTGAACTTCATATGCACAGGTATTAGGATCGGTATCTTTAGTCTGGTCATCTACACAGGTAAAGGTTGGGTCTTCATTGTCTTCAACAATAACATTAAACATGCACGATGTTGAACCAACAGCATTTGTAGCCGTTGCAGTAACGATTGTTATTCCGACAGGGAATACTGTATTAGGATCTTGAGAATACGTAATAGTTGAAGCAGGAATACCAATGGTATCAGTAGCTTCAAAATCTACTACTGCACTACATAATCCTGGGTCTGTGTTTTGTGTTATATCACCAGGACACGCAATTACTGGTGCTATGCCTGTTACTGTTACTGTAAATGAGCATGGTGTTACACTACCAGATGTATCTGTAGTTTCATACGTTACAACAGTATTTCCAATAGGGAAGGTGTCACCAGTTCCAAGACTTGAAATCAAATCAGTTGAGGTTATACCACAATTATCTGCTCCTTGAGGCTCAGTATATGTAACCACTGCACCAGCTGCACTTGTTGCTATAGCATTTATGTTAGCTGGACACGTAATTGTTGGTGCTTCATCATCTGCAACCGTAACAACAAAAGATTTAGTTACTGTGGCGCAGCTATTAGTTGCTGTAATAATTACAGTAGTAGTTCCAATATCGAAAAATGTACCCGATGGATGAGAATAGGTAACAGATGGATTTGGGTCACCAGTAACCACTGCCACTGCATAATTTACTGTGGCACCACATTGACCGAAATCTGTAGTTGTATTTATATTTGAATATGTTGATGTAATAACCGCAGCTTCATTTACTGTAAGTTCTCCAACAACGTTTGCACCACCTAAGAAGCCACCACCATTTGGCGTATAACCTGCATATTGCCATTCGCATCCATCAAGTGCATAACGGAATGTATAATAATACGTCCCAGTCGTTAAGGAAGCACCAAAAGTTGCAGAATATTCATCATCATTACCTGCTTGTACATTATAAGGCGCATCAGACCAGTTCGTCCAAGTTAAAGGATTAGGGTTGGCGCCATAACCAAACTCTGCATCAACGATAGAGCCTGGATTTCCATTATTAGGTGTTAATCCTGCTTCGAATATTCTTCCGTAAGCCGTTATTTCTTGACCTTCACAAATTGTTGCATCTCCAGGATATTGCAAGTTTCCATAATCTAGTAGTTCTTTTACCGTAATGGTTCCTGAAAGTTCTGCTGAAGGACATTCAGTACCAAATGTAGAAATCGTAAAATTATAAATCCCAGATTGTGCTGGTGTTCCACTAATTGTTGCAGTAACAGGGTTAAAGGCCAGACCAGCAGGAAGTACTGGTGAAATGGTTGCTGATACAGCACCACCACCAAATGTATATACGATATCCTCGATAGCTGTATTTGGACAAACCGTCTGATTACCATTCGCAGACGTTAAGCTTAAGGAGTGATTTTCCAGTACAGTAAGTACACCACTGTTCTGGGTAGTTCCATTCCAGAAACCATTTGGATAACCTCCATATTGCCAATCGCAGCCCGTTAATGAATAACGGAATGTATAATAATAAGTTCCTGGTGATAATGAAGCACCAAAAGTCGCCAAATATTCATCGTTATTCTGATTAAAATCATACCCAGGGTTTGGGATAGCACTTGTCCAATTTGCTCCTGGCCAAGTTGAAGGATCTGTATTGCTAGTAAAATAAGCAAATTCAACTTCGATATCAGTTACTGGGCTATTTGAAGCATCTGTTAGTCCACCTTCATAAACCTGACCATATGCAGTCATGGTATCACCTTCACAAATTTCTTCTGATCCTGGAAACTGAAGGTTAGCATAATCGACCAGACTATCTACTAAATCAACTGTTTGGGTACCATTGGTTAAACAGCCATTGGCTGCCAACACACTATAATTATAAGTTCCAGCAGCTATACCAGGAAATACGCCTGTTGTATTCATTATATTGTTAAAAATATAAGTAAATGGTCCTGTATTGTTGGCATCTGCTGTAGCGGTCATTGTCAATTCGTTACCTGGATTGCTACATATGTCATCTGCTTTATAAAACCCACTATACACCGACGTAAAGAACGAGGTATTAGGAGGTGTACTTGCATTGTCGTAGAACTGAGTTAGAGATTGATTCGTGCCTTGCACTTCAAAGGCAAACCACACTTGAAAATCACCTTGTTGGCTAATATCTAACGTAGGCCAATCTAAACCTAATCCTGGTAATCCGGCTTCGCCACCATCTACAAAATTATTAGGGATCGTACCAACAACACCTGAACTCATTGGTGATGTTCCTGTAGCTAGTGCAGGTTGTACTTGCATTCTAAATTGTGTATTTACACTTTGTGGACTATTAGTCGCAGGATTAATCCATGTCATTGGTGCTGTACTATAAAAAGTCGCTACCCCTGTATTGGAATCAAAACTATGGAAAATCATAGAACCCGTAGGCGCTTGACTGCTATGTATTGGGTTTTCAATATTATTAAAAGTAAACCACAAACCACCATAGGCCGATGGAATAAGGTCTGTAAAAATCCATGTTCTGCCGCCTACTTCGCCTGCATTAGTACCTGCTGAACCAAATGTATAATCGGTACCAGCTATAAAATCTACACCAAACTCTAAAGGCGTAACAGGTCCATGAGTTATATCGGTTACAGCAAAGTTTACGTTTACTGGATTAGAATTATCTGGAGTACTTGGATTACAATCATTATCTACACCATCGCAATTAATTTCTGGCGCACCAGGAAATACACTAGCATTAGTATCATCACAATCACCAGCGCATACAGTTACACCATCATTATCTAAATCGAAACCTTCATCTGTGGTACCATCGCAATTATTATCTATCCCATCGCAAATTTCTTGAGCTAAAGGATGAATATTGCTATCGCTATCGTTACAATCTTGATTATTGTCACTTGTGTCTGGTAATTGGAAACAACTGGATGTACCTGGGTCGTTCTCATCACCGAAACCATCACTATCTAAATCGGCATACCATAGAGGCCCACCAGATTCATCGGTGTTTCCATCGCAGTTATTATCTATGCTATCACACACTTCTGTGGCTCCAGGATTTACACTTGGGTCATTATCATCACAATCGCCATCGCAAACACTAAAACCATCGCCATCATTATCTGGTGGTGAGGCTAGCGTACCTATGGTAAATTGAACGCTAGATTCGCAACTTATATTATTAGCCTCACGAATGCTTACTGAATAGGGACCTGCCACTAAATTATCTATAGGAAAGCTAAACGGGTTAGGTGGTGTACCAAAAGGAAACCAATTTGTTCCATCTAAGCTACCTTCTATAGCCACTGGAACACCAGAAAATGTAATAGTTATCATGGCTTCGCCATCATCGTTTCCTGCGCATGTTGCATCTGTTACTGTTGCTGTTACGCTTTGGAGGTCACATGGAATTAAAGATGTAATAATTACACTTCCATGACCAGTGTTGACACCGCCAGCATTTGCTTGGTTAGCTCCTGAATTAAAAGAGCCACCACCGCCGCCGCCATTACGACCGTCTGAGTTTCCAGTTCCTGAATTCACCCACATCTGGCCATTGCCGCCACCCGAGTATCCACCACCACCACCACCGGCATGAGCACTAAAATCATTTGGACCACCACCACCACCAAATCCACCTTGTCCTTGATAGTTTCCATGGTTATCACCTGTAAAATCATTGGCAGTTCGCATCGATGTCCATCCTTTTGCAGGTTGTGCTCCTTGTGTTCCATCTCCACCCGCTATTCCAAAATTAGCAACACCACTGTGAGAAGACAATCCATCATTCGTAATCGGTGCTATCTTTCCTTCACAGAAAAGTAAGGAATTTGGTGAACCAGAAGGAAAAATATTAATTATTGAGCCACCGCCACCACCGCCAGCAACTATTAAAGGAGTGGTCTGAAGGTTAATCCAAACAAATGAACCACCACCACCATGCCCTCCACCATTAGCTAAATTACCATTAGGATTTTCTATTCCTTGCTGGCCTACAACAACTTTCAACACTTGTCCAGCGGTTAAGTAAAAATCACCTTTCATGTAAGCTCCTTCACCTCTATATTGATCAAATGTTGTATTTGTTTTACCGCCTTGACCACCAATGGCCTGAATGCTATAAGTACCAGTTACTGGAACAGTCCATTCTTGGATACCTTGAGTTCCAATTGTCACTACATTTGGCCCATAAGCTGTATCAACTTGGCCTTGAGTTGGTCCAAATCTTCCTGTTGCTCCAGCATTTGTAAACGTATACGTTGTTTGAGCCGAAATATTAAAAGAAAAAAACAAAGCAATGATAAGAGTAATTTGAAAGTAAAAACGTTTCATAGTGTTTTGGTTGTTTAGTTAATAGCATTAACCACAACACAAAACGCATGACATACTATGCAAAGCATAATATTATTATGTTTTTAGGAATGTGAAATTTATGTAGAATTTGGTTGTTTACAACAATTCTTTTATGAGAAGATATGTTGATTAATAGCTTTATGAAGGTCATCTATTAATATTACTTTAACAACTTTGTAGGGGTTTTTTGTAAAATTATTGTTAATTTTTCGATGAAATGTAAATAAATAGAGGTGAATTGATTGCATTTACAATTCTTGACTTATCTAATTTCAAGACCTTAAAAGGTATTTAGTTAGTCTTTATATTTAATAATGATTTTTTTGTTCGTTATGCGATTATCTGTCAAAATCAACTTCAGCACATAGATACCTTCTGAAATAAATCTTGTTTTTAATCTGATCTCGTTATTTAACCGTTCTAAATCTGTAGTTGTCCATTTGTGCACTTCTTGACCAATGGTATTAAAGAGGCTTAACGATTTTGCACTTATCGCATCAGGTAATTGGATGAAGATCTCTTCACTGGTATTGAGATACATGATGGTTGGTTGCTCATCTGTAAACTCATTGGTTGTAAGTGTACTTGTTGGTTGGAATGTAATAAAGAATCTGTCGATGTAATCATCAATTTCTAATACTCTGTTAAATTGTGCGTCGTTTATTTTGAACGACACATCGGTTAAGGCATCATATACATAGACCTCAATTTGATCTTCAAAATTTTCTAAAGCATCTAAACCAATTTCAATGGTTCCAGAGGTTGACATAAACAAGCCCAAAGGATACTTATTTACAGGGTCAAAAGCACCAACGCCTTGAATCACATAGGGTTCATTATTAATCATCCATGACATATCATTAGGGAAGCTCTCGGTATTGATGGCATCATATCCATAATCAAAACCTTCTGAAGCTTCATTGCTGGGTGTAAAAGCGAGTAGGAGCGGACGTATAGCGCCTTCCGGTGTTTTAAAATGTATACGTATACGTTTAATTAAGTTTTCATCTGGTGGCAGTGTTTGCTCATTGTTGGCCGTTCTCATAAAGACCGACCCATTGTCTGCTGCTCCTGTGACGGCTTCTTTGACGAAGACGCGCTGATCATTTTCGAATGTTACTAGTCCGTTAGACGTCCCAGCTTGCACAAAAAAGCCTTGACCAACAGGGATGAAACGTTCTGGTATTTTGAGCGATGCACCTAATCCACTAATTTCTGGAGGAGAAACGGCAGGAAGTCCACCAGAAAAATTATAAGCTGCATAACCACCTTCATAATCTTCAAGCACATGAGTCACATTACTGGTATAATGTTCCCAGTAATAAATGGTGCCCTGTATGCTTGAGCTGTTATCTGTAATAAACGCATGTGAATCTACCGCTGAAGGATATGGATTTCCAACAAGAGCATCATAATTGGCTGTAATTGGCGTTGAAATTGTACCGTTATTTGGCTGACCAACAAAGGTGTAGTTTTGGTTAGTATCTGCTGCGCCACTACCTTTCATTAAAAAACCTAGTCCTACTGTAATTGGACTATCTTCATTAATGGATTGCCAATCTGCATAGGAGTTGGTTGGAAAGTTTTCATAAGTATATAACCAACGGCTACTCATCGTTATAGGTGTTGAAGTCGGATTTGCATCTTGGGCTGTGGTCCATAATGAAGGTTGACTACCATCATAAAGGACATCTTCAAGAGCATAGGTCGTATTATTAATTCCCACAGGCGAACTCCAATAGTTGTAATTATAGAGGTTGGCGGTTCCTTGTTGGTCCCGTTTTAATGATCCAGTTCCTGTATAATCTACAACGCTGTTTGTGTTTTGTAACAATTGTGATTCACCTATAAGAGATAAGGTGCCATCAATTTTCAAATAATCTGTTATTCTTAAACTTTGTCCATCTAAAGGGTTATTGTTTTCAATAGTGAGTATGTTATTATTGACTTTTAAACCTAAAACTGTAAAGTTATTATCACCTGACGAAACATTATGTGAAGTGGTTACAATATTCCAATCGATAGCTGAACCATCAACTGCTAAACTATTAGGAATTGCCTGTACCGACCCGAATAACCAAGTACTGGAATTTGTCCACATACCATCAGAATCAGAACGGTATGGAATAGGTGCTGTTTCGGATTGGAAAGTTGTCATATTCCTTAATACCCCAGTTATTGATGTTCCGTTATTAGCCGTTAGGTTCCCACTAATTAAATCTGTACTCTGATTCATTTTGTAATAGGCCGTTAAATTCGCCCATGAAATATCAGAAATATCTAAAGGAACAGTTGTTCCTCTAATTAAGCCCAGATTATCTTCAATTTCTTGATTCATCATTTTACGAATTTGATTTGCATTCAAGCTGACATCCCAAATGCGTAATTCGTCCATTCCACCATCAAAATAATTTTCAGGTTGAAATGGAGGTATAGTGGGTTGGTCCATAGCTCCAACGATACAACTTACGCCATTAGAAATGGGTGAAATACCAGAGGCACTATTCATTTCGACACCATCAATGTATAATATGCACGCTCCATTGCTATTTGATACAGCAATATGATGCCATTGATTAGTATTTATTTGATAAGGAGCACTTAAAGATTCTCCATCATTCCAATTAAATGATACATAGTTGTTAACGACTCTAATATCATATCCGTTTATTAAATTATTTACATCACGTTTTGAAAAAACTGTTTGGACCGAATTGTTTTGAACTTCTGATTTTATCCAAAGTTCTATCGTGAAATTTAAATTTAAATTAAAACTATCTTTAAAATTGATGTTATCATCGACACCATCAAAGTCCAAGGTAATGCAATTAGTAAAGGTTGCAGTTATAGCATCGCTTATAGCTCCACAAGGTCCAGTAATGGTCCAAGTTAACGTGTAAGTTTCTCCAGTATCACCAGTAAACGTGGCTATTGGACTTGTGTCGTCTGAAAAACTAAATCCAGAGGTTTGTCCAGACGTTACAGTCCATAATCCTGTTGCATCAGTGCCATTTATAGTATTTGCTGAAAGATTTATAGTCGTATCTGTACAAACCGTATTGCTAAAATCAGGACCAGCATTTACTGTTGGATTGCTTATCACAACTTCAACATCTCTTGAGATATTGGAACAATTTCCATAAATATCACAAACTGTATATGTGACTGAATAGGTTCCTTCAATATTTGTATCAATACTTGAATCATCTATAGAAATTGAATTTGTTGAACAATCTGTTACTGTTACTCCTAAATCAGTATATGGTGTACAAGCTTCAATAATTTGCGGATTATCTCCAATTAATGTTATTATTGGAGCTGTAGTATCTACAACTTCTACCACTCTAATGACTTCTATCGCTTCATTTGGTGTGGGTAATACATCATCTGTGGCATTATAAGTGACCTGATACACACCAACTGTATTTGGAAGTACTCCAGAAGAGTCGATAACAAGGTTTATATTAAAATCTTCCAAAGAACATGGGTCTATAGCTGTAGCTCCTGGTTCGGTATAGCCATCACAGGCCTCTATAATGAGAGGGTTATCACCCAATAAAAGGATATCTGGCGCAGTGACGTCAATAACATTTACTGTTCTTGTTATTTCTGCCGTCGAATTACCATGGTCATCGGTTAGGTTATAAGTTACCACATAGGTGCCTAATGTATTGGTGTCTACAGCAGAATTATCTATGACTAGATTTGCTGAGATATCTCCAAAGCAAGGGTCTATTGCTAATGCCCCGAGTTCGGTGTATACTGAGCAAATTCCTGTACTTGTAGAGGGAAGTCCAATTAATGTGATTGTTGGAGGTGTCGTATCGACAACATTAACTGTTCGAATTACTTGAGTAGCAGCAACTCCAGCAGCATTTGTGACGTTATAAGTTATGGTATAGGACCCTACAGCATCTTTTGTATATGATCCTGGCGCATTTTCGTCTAAAGTACTGGTTGTAATTATATCTGCAGTTAGAACTCCAAGGCAACTATCTAACGCTGTGGCACCTTGGTCTGTATAGGTGGCGCAAGCTTCTAACGTCACAGGATTGTCTCCAAGCAAAGTAATAACAGGTAATTGAGAATTAACAACGGTGATATCAAAAGAACATACTGCTGTATTATTTGCACTATCGGTGACTTCAAAAGTTACTGTTGTTACTCCTACAGGGTAAATTCCACTAACATCTAATCCAGTACCAGTTCTAGTATTGGTTACTGAACTCACAGCACAATTATCAGAAACAATAGCTAATGGCACATTAACAGAAGCATCACAATCTCCAGGATTGGTGTTAATAATCATATCAGTAGGACAATTAATAACTGGATTTTCATCATCTATTATAGTGACAAGCTGGGTACAAGTTGATGAATTGCCAGCACGATCGGTAACCGTCCAATTAACGGAAGTTGTACCTATAGGGAATTCATAATAATCGAGTGCAGGGTCTGGTAGATCAATAAGCGTGATTCCTGAAGCTAAAGTGGACAATCCATTGCAATTATCGAAAGCCGTTGCAAAACCTAAGTCAGCTTGTGTTACTTGAGCAAAACAATTTCCTGGTGTATTGCTTAATGTTAAATCTGAAGGACAAGTAACATCAGGTGACGTAAAATCATCAATTGTTACAGTAAAACTGCAAGATGAGCTGTTGTTAGCATCATCTATTACTGTATACGTAACTGTTGTAGTACCTGCTAAAAAATTCTCACTACTAGCATCATTTATTCCTGAACTTGCACTCGTAATATTAGTTGCGCCTGCTAGCACATATGTTTGTGAAACAATAGTTCCGCAATTATCAGATGTAGTTGGTGCTACTGAGGTTTGAAATGCAAAGATATTTCCAATAAGATGTGGGCATGCTATAGAAAAATTTTCAGGACAAGTAATTTCTGGAGGAGTAATATCGGGTGAGCATTGCCCATTTGCTTGAAAAAAGGCAAAAGAAAACATTATAAAGATTAATATGTATTTATTAGGATTACCCATTGCTTCTTAAACGTTAATGTATTGTTATTTTACTAATTGAAAAAAGGGCATCAACATAAAAGAAATTGTAGGATTTTTAGCCTTTTATGAACTCATAAATATAGAAGAATTATTGACTTTCATCAAAATTATTCGATTAAAGACTCTTTTTGTCAAGGAAGTAGGTTGACATCCGGTTTTTTATAGGTCTCAATTGTTTTTTTTTTCATTCTATCCATAATTGTTTTTAATCCTTTAAAGGCAATGTAGATAGCTAGAATACAAATGATGGCTGCTGTGATTAGAATTGGAATATATAATGGCTTATCTGGATTGCTGAGTCCGACATAGAACAGCGTAGGACCTAAGAACATTAGTATTACAGTAATCCTCATAATTTTAATTCCTTTGATTAAGGCCTCGTTGTCGGTTCTTTTAGTTTCCATAATTATAATTTTGAATTGCAGTTCTAACGTTTTCATGTTTATCTACTATTTTTAAACTCATAAAAAAACCTCGAGATTATCTCGAGGTTCTTAACTTAAGATTTATAAAACTATAGTTTTTAGTACTTTATTAGTCTCATAATTTCCATATGACTTCCTTGACTTATTTGAACAAAGTATAATCCAGATTGTAATTTATCTCCAAACTCATATACATCTTTTGGATTAAATCTGTCTTTACGTATTACTTTGTTAGTGATATCGAAAACAACAATATCAACCAATTCATCATTGGTTGAATTCAGCTTTATGTTGAATGTTGTATCTGACGGATTTGGCCAAGAATTAACTTCGAAAACTTCAAATGTTCTCGCCAAACTAAATCCACTATGAACAACTAGATTTCCTCCTGAAAGTAGCATTTCTTCAGTTGAGAAGCCTAGCCAATTGCTAGAATACAATAAGGTATTCGAATTATTTGTCAGATTAATTCCAATAGAATCATCAATACCTGGTTCTCCTCTATCGGTCATTTCAACTTTAAGAGTAAGGTTTCCACCTAACGAAATTGGATTTAATGGATCAGTAATATCTTTTAAATTCGCTTTAGTTATAAACTCTCCAAATTTCGCGTCTGGGTCGGCAATATTAACTCCTAAAGACTGAATGGCATTGCCTTTGATCTGATAGGTGTGAATAAGACCACCTACATCACGTCTGAAAATGATATTCATATGACCTTTAAGTTTTTTTCCTTTTTTGTTGTATTTCACATTGAAACCAAAGTTTGTCTTCAAACCATCGGTGGACGCATAAACACCTTCTGATGCAACCGGGAAGATGTAACCTCCTCCGGTAATGAAATCTCCAACAGGTTTATACACGGTAATCACCGTATTATCTTCTGAACTGTCTCGGGTATAATAATTATCAATGATAAAGCCAACAGTATAAGATTTCGACTGCGCATTTCCAATATTCACCATCCAGTCGTAACAGATCGCACCTAAAGTATTATCTCCTGGCAATACAAGATCAACCATAGGTATCGGACCTGCAATGACATAATTGATATCAGTATTAAGTAAATCACGATTCACAAAGGTTAAAGTTGCATTTCGGATATCACCACGATTACCGTCATTAATATCCTGCACATTCACGCAAAGAGAAACAGTTGCCATTGAACTACTCGAACTTGTCGTCGCCTGTAATGTTTGACCGGTATAATCAATCAAGGCATCCTCCTGGGTGATCTCCAGATTAACATCTGGAGGATTACTGATATTATAATTAGTAGTGTTAACACCTTGAAATTCTGCAGAAACTACATGCACACCAGGTGCCATTTCTCCATTAGATGGGTAGGTAGGAATTTCAACTAACGGTGCTAATAAAGTACCCACTAGATTTCCGCCAACAGCTACCAAGTTAACGGTTCCCATTATCTGGTTACCAACCTTAAATAGCACTTTAGTTGCGGCCGGACCAGCTCCAGGACAATCGCCCGGATCAATAATGGCTTCAAAAGTTACCTCATCACTATATTGTTGTGTATCTGGTGTGACGGTTAAGGTAGTAATCGTATTGATTTTATTAACCGTTACCATTTGAACACATTGTGCTGTATTGCCTGTAACATCTGTTGCTGTCCATGTGACTGAAGTCACGCCAAATGGGAATGATGCTGGTGCATCATTTAATACAGTTGTACCAGGACAATTATCATTAAACGTTGGTGTTCCTAAAACTACAGGTGTATTACATTCACCTGGAACGCTTGTAATAACAACATCTGCCGGACAACTAATTGTTGGATCTTCGTCATCACCAACGGTTACGTCGAACGTACAGATCTTGGTGTTGTTTGATGCATCTGTTACTGTCCACACCACTGTAGTAGTTCCTACGGGAAATACCGAGCCATCCAATGAATCTGTATTGTCATAATCATTCTCTATTGTCGAACCGGGACAGTTGTCATCAAACCCTGTAGGATCGAATTCTGTTCCCAAAACTGTATAATCACACTGACCTAGGTCTGTATCCTTAAATTGATTGCCCACACAACTAATTGATGGTGCTGTGTTATCTTTTACCGTTACATCGAAGGTACACTCAGCCCAGTTTCCACTGGCATCCGTAGAGCGTAAAGTAACCGTCTGCACGGTTCCAGCGCCACTAATTGTTGTTCCTGGTATTGGCAATTGGCTTACCACTGGTGAGCCATCACAATTATCGGCTGTTGTGGCAGAGTTGGTATAATCCGGTAAGGACACATCACAGTTCGCATCAGCGGTCTCGTCTTGATTTCCAGGACAGCTTATCGATGGTGCTGTGTTATCTTTTACCGTTACATCGAAGGTACACTCAGCCCAGTTTCCACTGGCATCCGTAGAGCGTAAAGTAACCGTCTGCACGGTTCCGGCGCCACTAATTGTTGTTCCTGGTATTGGCAATTGGCTTACCACTGGTGAGCCATCACAATTATCGGCTGTTGTGGCAGAGTTAGTATAATCCGGTAAGGACACATCACAGTTCGCATCAGCGGTCTCGTCTTGATTTCCAGGACAGCTTATCGATGGTGCTGTGTTATCATTTACCGTTACATCAAAGGTACAAGAATCCGTATTTCCAGTGGCGTCTGTAGCAACAGAAGTTACCGTAGTAGTACCTACAGGAAAGATACTCCCTGAAGCTGGTGTACTCTCAACAGAGACTCCTGGCAGGTTATCTGTAGCAGTTACTGTAAAACTCACCACAGCACCACAACTCCCTGTATCATTATCTACCACAATATCTGCTGGACAAGTGATGACCGGTGGAGTGGTATCCACTATGGTAAGGTTCGCAAAAGGTATAGGCGATAAGTCTGCATTCCCTAGTCCATATAACCAATTAGCAGCTGTATTTTCAAAATCAGCAATTCCTACTGGAATATCACGTTCAGCAGCAGCAAATCTATATTCTGCTCTTCCTGGAGCTGAAGCTGGGAAACCATCAATGACTAAAGCACTTAAATAGATTCCCGAAGGATCTTGACTAGCTGGTATAGTTCCACCAGATGGGCCACCAGATAGTCCAGTAAACATTACTGCATAAATATCGTCCACCCCATTTGAGGGATCATTGTCGCTATCTTCGTAAGCATAAAGTGATTCTCCTAAGGTGTCATGGGCAAGGTTACCACTTACTAATACTATAGAGCCACAAGCAGCACCGCTGGCTCCATTACAAGTAAGAGAGAAAACATTAGATACAATTTCTTTTATTACAATTACATCTCCCGCAGGAATAACAGCTCCCGGAGACGTATAAGCAAAAACACCTTCTCCTGTAGTAAACATAAGAGAGGTATTATCAAATTCATTTTCAGTAAAATATATTGTTGTACCCGCTGGAATATCTTTAGCCGCTACAAATGAGAAGCCATCGGGCGTCACGTGATTCATACCCGTAATTGCCACTAATGGATCTGAATTACTGGTATCGTCATTTGTAATACTACCGGTAGCATCGTTTGGTGAACCGCCGTTGTATCCGGTACCTGAAGCCAAGGCAAGAATAACGGTCTCCAAAGGTTCTACATTACTATCTGTAACTGGGGTAATTGTTACTGCAGCACTGAGGCTTCCATTAGGAATTATTACAGTACCTGTCGCAGCATTAAAAGTACCAGCTCCAGTCGCAACATAATCCCCTGGATAAGTCGCTGTTCCACCCACCGTATAGTGAATCGTAATATCAGTTGTAGGCGCTATGGAAAGTGAGAAGGTATATACCATTCCTGTTCCACTATCTTCAGCTACGCTATTTGGAGTTATGGCAACGGTAGCTATTGGATTAACAGTTCCCGTGGTTATTATAATGTTATTAAAAGGTACAGGTGACAGAGTAGCATTAGCATTGGCGTGTAACCAGTTGCTTGGATTTTGAAAATCCGCTAGACCAACGTCAATAGCGCGTTCACCTCCAGCAAATTTATATTCAGTTCTGTTAGGAGGTGTATTTATAAATCCGTCTATAACAACAGCATTAGTATAAATACTAAACGGATCTTGAATCGCAGGAACATTGCCTCCTGAAGGCCCACCGCTTTCTCCTGTATATAATAAGGAGTAGATCGCAGTTACACCGTTATTTGGATTAATATCTGTATCTGAATAGGCATAAAATGACTCACCTATAGTATCTATTGAAAAACTCCCACTAACTACTGTCATAGTTCCACAGGCAGCACCTGAATTTCCGTTACATGTTAGATTGAACACATTTGTTGAGGTTCCTGTTTCAGTCGCGACAACCACATCACCACGCGTTAATCCTCCGGCAGGTGTTATATATGAAACCACACCTTCAGCTCCTGAAAAGGCTAATGTTGTATTATTATATTTATTCTCAGTGAAATATATAGTTATTCCACCTGTAATATCATCTAATGTAACGAATGAAAACCCATCGACAGCAGGAGCCGTAGAGACGTGATTTAGGCCTGTTACTGCTACTATTGGCACGGTAGAATCAGTGTCATCATTAGCAATTGTGCTTGTTGAACTGCTAGGTGAATCTGGGTCGTAGCCCGCTCCATCAATCACAGTTAATATAATAGTTTCATCGGGTTCCAAGTCGGTATCACCAGTTGGATCGATGGTAAATGAAATTGAGGTACTCCCATTAGGAATAATTACAGATCCACTAGACATATTAAAGGTGTTAGCACCACTTGTGGTATAATCTGTATTCAAAGTTGCAGTTCCACCCACCAAAAAATCAACCGTTAGATTGCTAGTTGCTGTGACACCTAAAGTAAACGTATAGGTAAAAGTTCCTGCTGCGTTTTCTGTAATGGTTGCTGGGGTGCCAGTTAAGGTTAACAATGGATCTGCACCGACAAGATTTATATTGGTAAACTGTACTATTGAAAGTGATTGATTAGTTTGAGCATGAAGATAATTATTTGGATTCTTAAGTCCGGCCTGACTAACTCCGTCTCTCAATGCCGCGGGACTGAACTTAAATTCAGTTCTATCTGGATTTGAAGCAGGAAATCCATCTACTACAATAGCATTAGGAAAATCGCTAATGGGACTTTCATTTGCAGGTATAGTTCCTCCACCTTCGGTATACATTACCGAATAAATTACTCCAATAGCATCTCTTACATTTTCATTCGTATCCGAATAGGCATATAAACCATCTCCACTTGTTCCTAAGCTAAAACCTCCATTTCCATTTGACCCTCCCAATGGGGCTATAATTGCAGTTCCACATGCACCACCAGTACAACTTACCGTAAAAATATTTGTAGAAGTTCCTGTTTCATTAACAAAAATAACAGTACCGGCACTAATTTCAGAAGTAGCTGTGAACTTGACAACTCCTTCTCCTGTGGTTCCAATGCCAAAAGTAAAAACATCTGAAGCAGCATCGTATTCATTTTCTGTAAAATAAATGACTTCTCCATTAGGTATAATTTCAGTCGCAACAAAGCTAAACCCATCGGTATTTGGGGACGATGAATTATGGTTCATTCCTATAATGGCTACTTTTTGAGCATAACCAGAAGACATAATAAGTAAAGTAGATAAGAGGGTTAGGAATTGTGTGACTTTTTTCATGAGATTGGTTTTAAGTTCATAAATTAATATGAGGTTGCGTTCTAGGGTTTATATATACTAGACGATGGTTTTTTATTCTTTATTATATTAAGCATTCGTTTCAATTCTCGGCAATCACATCTATATCCTATATGGGTTAGCATAATTGCAAATTAAAGAATGGTTAACATCATTATATGGTTTAACTTCTAGAAGGATATATTCCTACTAATGCTATACAGTAATTTATCGTTAAAAATGGACTTCTGTGACTTATTGCTTGTCCTGAGCCCACGGTATTTTGAGTCAGGCCTCCTAAAATGGCTCCTGATGTAGGATCCTCGCTAAAGCCTCCTACGTGACTAGCAATAATTCCAGTTGATGTTGGGTCGTCCCCAGCGCCTGTGTTTACAGCAACCTTCACATCGTGATTATGATTAGGCATATTTGCGGTGGTGATATTGATTTGTGTGTTTCCTGATTTTTGCCCAATTTGAACAGTAGGAAGTCCAGGACCATTTCCTACATGCACGCCAGATCTTCCGCGAAGGTCAGGGAGGGCAAACGTAGTTCTGCCATCACCTCCATATTGGGTTCCTAAGAGTGAAAATAATGCTGTATTTTGAGAAACTTGCAATAATTGTCCGTCGCATTTCGCCCAGCCTTGTGGCGCAAAATTAAACCCGAATGCTAGAATTTGACCTAAAAAGGTTTCCATAATAAAATGATTTTAAGTTAATAATTATATTAGATGCTTATGTTAAATGTAATTTGTGAATGACTCAAAAACGTTTCTTTTTTAGGAAACAGGTTCGAACCGAGTTGGTTATTTTTTTCCCAATGTTTTCCAGTAATAAAAGCTCCTGAATCCGAAATTAGCAATTCCGTAAAATGGGATTTATTATCTGAAGTTACTTTAAAGAAGATTCTTGACATCTTACCTTTTTCGCGGTTGGGAGGATCTGTAATAAACTTATAGTTCCCAGAAGTATCGGTTTTAAATTTACCTCGATGTCGATACTTTTTTGAATGTGGGGACAAATGCCAAACTTCGAATGTTGCTCCTGAAACAGGAATGGTTCCATTACTGTTATACAGTGTACCTTTAACAACAATTGGTCTTCCAATACTTAATGCGCTTCTTAAATCGGTTTTTGAACTTACATACGGATTATAGCCTTCAAAAGAATAGTCTTCTCTATTGAATGCATTTACTATTGAACTTGAAGAGATAAGTGCAATTCCTGTTGTGGCCATTGTCATATTCTCTAAAAACCATCGTCGTGAAATAGAATTTTTCATATAGCTTAAATTTTAAACAAAATGCGAATTAGTTAATTCATAACACATCTCACCACAGTAGTATCTCAATAAAATATACTGCAACTAATGTGCGACCAAACAATCTAGAAAGGGTCTATGTAAACTTAGGGTTGCTATTTATAATGTAGGGAAATTTATAACACAACAAACTCATGTAAATGAATCAGTTGTAAAGGAAGAGAATATGCTATATTCCGTGTTTAAATCAAGAAATAAACTATTCCTTATAAGATTGATATAAAATCAAAATACTTTACAAGATAGCAATATTTTTTTATTTTTTTACTAAATTGTCAATAAATAATATGTTGATTTTCAACAAATAACGTTATAAATGATTCAAAACGAAATATTAAATCAACTTGCAAGTTTTACTCAAATATTTATAAAGGAGGACATTGACTTTTTAGAACTTAAGAATGCACTCAAAGCTTATAAATCACTTTTAATAAAAATTTCAAAATTAGATGAAACAACTGAAAACAGAGAGCACTTGTCTTTGGATTCAGGAAAGGCCATTGGACCAGAATGGGCGGCACGATGCATTGATGATATTTTGAGAACCAAACGTTTTATATCCGGAGTTTATAAAGCAGTATTGCAAATTAGGAAACAAAAAAAGAACGAGCCTGTAATTTTATTATATGCTGGCACCGGACCTTTTGCAACGCTAGTTTTGCCACTTATTACATTATTCAGACCAAGTGAATTACAATTTGTATTCTTAGAAATAAACCCCATAAGTTTAAAAAGTTTAAAAAAAACAATTGCAGGATTTAATGCTCAAGCTTATATACAACATATGTATCAATGTGATGCTTCAAAATTCAAGTTACCATCGTCTAATACAATCGACATATTATTGACAGAATGCCTACAGCACGCATTAGCAAGAGAACCTCAGGTGTCTATCACTTATAATTTAATACCTCAATTAAAGGAAGATATCATTCTCATTCCGGAGCAAATAAATTTACACATAGGACTTATAAATTCTAAACTAAGACAGGAGAACGCTTTAAGACCTGCTGATATTGAACCTGTAACCTTTTATAAAAACTATCCATCTGTATTCAATTTAAGCAAAGCAAGTATTTTAAATGGGGTTCCTAAATTTCTGGAAAACAACATACAATTTCCTGAAACAGAAACTATCTTCAATCCAGAGGACATCCAATTATATGACGAAATTGCAATAACAACTGAGATTACTATTTTTGAAAACGAAACATTGTCTATGAACGACAGCGGGCTTTCAATTCCAAAACTCTTAGGTTATTTTAATCAAGACCAAATTATTAAAGGCGTTGTTTCTAAATATATTATAAATAATGAGCCTGAATTAACAACTAAATTCATTAATTGAAGACTACTCATTTTGCTATTTAAAAACGCCTATTGCATTTAACCTAATAATCATCGTAATTGGAATTCTTCCAATACTAGCTAAATAAACACTTTAGTCCATTCCTTTCAAATTTGATGGCGAAATTTATTCTAAGGTTTTAGCTATTTATTTCAAACTCGTAAATAAGAACCTCGAGAAAATCTCGAGGTTCTTAACTTAAGATTTATAAAACTATGGTTTTAATACTTTATTAGTCTCATAATTTCCATATGACTTCCTTGACTTATTTGAACAAAGTATAATCCAG
>NZ_JBALVR010000021.1:0-15653 GCF_036960315.1 Psychroserpens sp.
GTATATCAATTTGGTAATGAACTTGAAGCTGGTGTATATATTGTTAAGATTCAACAAGGTGATAAGTCCAAAACTATAAGATTGATTAAATATTAAACTTCGATTTTGAAATCATAAATATCCCTTCATTAATTGAAGGGATTTTTTTGTGTCTAATAACGTTTTGATTTTAATTATGTGTTAAATAAAGTTATGCGCTGAATTTGCAGAAAAGCTTATTTTACCTATTGTTGAGATTTATAGTGATAATTGATATGCCATAGGCTTGCTTGATGAACTTATTACATACCGCTATGAATGCGAGTCTTTTACGCAAAATATAAGCTTAATACTACTTTTTGTTTCTGTTCAACACAATTTATTTCCGCTTGACATAAAATTCAACATTTGGTATAATTAATTCGTACATTAAAGTAATGTAATAAATACATTCTCCCCTAGAAGCTTAATTATTATATAGAATATTTCCAATTTACGGATTGATTAATAGCACAATATCAGCCACAAATAGACTACATATATAGTATCCTGTTTCATGTTTGGTTTTAACTAAAACCATATAGTATGAACAATTTTACCATTTATCCAACCAAAGGAATTTTCCCTTTTTTAATTGTGAAAAACCTTTTCATTTTACTTATTGCCCTTATTACAACAACATTGTCTTTTGGACAAACTCTTTTATATCAAGAAACGTTTGAAACGCCTGCTAATGGTGTAAATTATTTCACTCCAATTTCCGAATTTACAGATTCATTGGATGACTTCTTCATTAGAACCGATGGTTCTAATATAGCTACGGATTATGAAGTCACAGGGCAAGAAGGTTCTTTTTACTTTGCTGCACAAGATCTTGATGGTGAAGAACCATTTGAAGACATCATTTCACTTTATACTTATCCATTTGGTGTTTTTGGCAGAACAAATTTGAGGATTAAGTTTCTATTAGCTGAAGATGATGATGGCGAGAATCAAGATTGGGACTTATCAGAACACTTTAGAGTTTATACTAGTATAGATGGAGGAAATGAAGTATTGGTTTTTGCAGTTGAAGATCAAGGTTTTGAATTTAATTCTGAACCACGAGTTGATACAGATTTTAATGGCGTTGGAGATGGAACAGCAATTACAGATACTTTTAATGAATTTATGGCATCCATACCTGGAACAGGGGATTTACTTCAAATAAGGTTTGAATTTAGTCTTAATGCAGGTGATGAAGACATTGCAATTGACAATATTAGAGTAATTGGTGATGCCCCTCCTCCGTGTCCAGATGCTGACAACCCTGTCGTAACAACTCATACGCTCACTTCGTGCGAGGACGGAACCACCCAAGGCCAAACAAGCTATGACCCTTGCTGTGACGGGATTGGCGGATTCACTGACATTATTCTCCAGTACCGTGGCAGTACCCCTGTGGACGTTGAGGTTCAGTTATCGCAGCCGGCAAGTGAGGTCAATGGCTTCGTTCCGTTCCCGACACAGAGAGTCCAACCAAACGATATTTTATACGTAAGCGGCGCGGAACGGACCAATGCCTCAGGCGGCTTTATCGGCACCCTCAAGAACACAATCAATATCTTCGTCAATGGCGCCGAGATTGATTACGCTCCATTCGGTGATCCGGACAACCCGGACGCGCTTACAGATGGCATCTACACCAATTGCTCCGAATTGGTGCTACCTGGAGACATATATGGGGATTTTCAGATCCTCCAGGTTGCAACGCAGACCAATGGTCGTTGTTCGCAGGGCAGCGTATTCACGAATGCCTGTATTACGCAGTTTAACTCTTGCTTCGCCACCACGAACGGCGACGCAAACGCTGAGGCGGCGTGCCATGCAGAGTACCTGGCATGCGTCCAATTTTCTCATGACCAAGGTGATGGGTCGAACAGACTGTCCTACAACCTTGAGGACGGAGTTGACGATGCCGACGGTGGAACGCTATCGTTCTTTTCTGACGCAAGCTACGCCACCCGTATAGATAACACCGTCACCCGCACCCAAGGCACAACAAATATCTACGTTAGGAGCACCATTGGCGACTGCTACGGCGATGCTATGTTCATAATCACAAGTCTCACAGCTTCCTGCCCTCCAGACGTAATTGTAGAATTTGGGGATTCAACGGCGCCTGCAGCTACGGGTATTATGACAACTACTGATGGCTGTGGTGACGTAATAGTTTCTTTCATAGATTCGGTTGAAAATGGCCCTGGTAATTCTCAACTTATCCGCAGATTTTGGGTTTCTACAGATTCTATTGGTGTTTATTGGAGTTGTAATCAGAAAATTACAGTACTCGATACAGCTCCGGTTGTTTCCTGTCCACCAAACGTAACGCTCGAATGTGGAGTTGACACCAGTTCTGCCAATACTGGCTTAGCTACTGGAACCAATGGTTGTAGTATTTTAACCATTACCCAAAGTGATAGTTCAGTAGCAGGATGTGGCTTCACAGAAACCATTACAAGAACATGGACTGCCACTGATGAATGTGGTAATTCTTCAAGCTGTGACCAGATTATCACAGTGGTCGATACGGCTCCTCCGGTTGTTTCCTGCCCATCAAACAGAACACTCGAATGTGGAGAGGACACCAGTTCAGCTAATACCGGCCTAGCTACCGGAACCGAGGGTTGTGGAACGGTAACCATTACCGAAAGTGACAGCTCAGTAGCAGGATGTGGTTTCACTGAAACCATTACAAGAACATGGACCGCCACCGATGAATGTGGTAATTCTTCATGCTGTGACCAGATTATCACAGTAGTCGATACTACACCGCCAGGGATTACTTGTCCTGTAGATATTACGGTAAATAATGATCCCGGGATTTGTAATGCTGTGGTTACCTATGCCAATCCTGTTGGATCGGATACTTGTGGTACAACGACCATTGCACAGATAGGCGGATTAGCTTCAGGTTCTACATTCCCTGTAGGGACAATTACAAATACTTTTGAAGTGACAGATGCTTGTGGAGATACGGCAACATGTAGCTTCACTGTAACCGTTGATGATAACGAATCTCCTGTAGCAAATTGTGTAGCACCGTTTTCCATTGAATTAGATGCGAACGGAGAGGCGAGCATTACCGCTACCGATATTGATGGTGGTTCTACCGATAACTGTGGAATCGATTCTCTAAGTGTGGATCCAAGTACGTTTACCTGCACGAATTCAGGGACGAATACTGTTACGCTAACAGTAACCGACGACTATGGATTTGTCTCGACTTGCACAACGATAGTAACCATAGAAAAACGTCCAACGACGCTCACGTATACCGGTGATTTGGAAGAACAATATTCTGATCAAGTTGATCTATCCGCTGTTTTGGTGGATGTGGACGGATTGTTATTAGAAGGTAAAACAATATCCTTTACCATTGGATCACAATCAACATCTGCAATAACCGATATAAACGGTATCGCTACGGCGACATTAATTTTAACTCAGGATCCAAATGTAGCGTACACCGTAGAAACTGCCTTTATAGAAGATGAGTGTTACCTGGCAACTACAGATTCAGATGCTTTTGATATAACTCAAGAAGACGCCATCTTAGCTTATACAGGACAATCCCTACAAGCAACTCTTAATGCAAATTCTTCAGAAGCAACGGTTGTTTTAAGTGCCAATGTACAGGATATCACGGTCACCGATTTTGTAAACGATCCATTCGAAGGCGATATTCGAAATGCTATAGTCAAGTTTGTTAATAGAGATTCCGGCTCGGATATTTCAGGATGGATACCGGTTGTAAATCTTATCGATCCAAGTGACCCTACAACAGGAACTATAAGTTATAATTGGCTGGTTGATATTGGCAATAGTACATCCGAATCGTTTACCGTAGGAATACTTGTGGGAACACTGGACGACAATGGATATTATCTGAGAGATCGTTCGGTTGATAATACTGTAGTTACAGTATATGTTCCGGTTGGTGACTTTATCACAGGTGGCGGTTATATAATTCCTGAGGAGTCCTTTGGTGTTTATGCGTCGACCGATGGCTTAAAAACAAATTTTGGTTATAATGTAAAGTATAATAAAAAAGGAAAAAAACTAAAAGGGAATATGAATATCATTTTCAGACGTGATGTAGGCGGTGTAATACACACCTATCAGATCAAAGGAAATGCAATTCAGTCTTTAGGGGTTAATATTGCCGACCCAGATGCAAAATTTGGAGAGTTTATAACTAAAGCGAACTTAAAAGATATTACCGACCCACTATATCCAATTTCGTTAGGAGGTAATCTGAAATTAAAAGTTGAAATGACCGATAGAGGAGAACCCGGTATTGATGATTCTATTGGAATTAATCTGACAAATAGTTCGAATACCTTATTGTATTCCAGTAATTGGTTAGGTATTTCAACCGAAGAAATGCTGCTTTCAGGAGGAAATCTAGTTGTTCATAGCGGATTTAGTTTGGCGAGAACATTTGAAGTATTCGAAGTTAATTCTTGGCCAAATCCTTCAGATACAACATTCAATATAAAGCTGAATTCAACTACTGATGAAATGGTGGATATTATTGTTTTCGATATCACTAACAAAGTAATACGTAAAGACAAATTTGATCCAAAAGATGTATATGTCTTTGGAGATAAATTACAATCAGGATTATACTTTGTTCAAATAAGTCAAGGAAGTAATATTGAAATTATGAGACTAATAAAGTATTAAAAACCATAGTTTTATAAATCTTATTTTAAGAACCTCGAGATTATCTCGAGGTTCTTTTATGCGTTCTAGATAAAAAAAAGAGCGTCATTAACTACCAGACTAACCAAAATATTCTTTTAAGGTCTTAAAATCATAAGAGTAAGGCTTATAAAAGCGTTCAATTCAACTCTATTTTTTAACATCTCATCGAAAAGTAACGAAAATCGTACGAAACCGAGTAGGAAAAGTTGCGGAACCCAAAATAATAAATGATTTTTACCAGGCTATTAATCAACATATATTCTTATCAAAGCGGTGTTGAGACCGACTAAAGTCTAAAGTAAATTTATTTTTTTCAAGTGTAACTAGTCTTGGTTACCCTTTAGATTGCGCTCGTGTCATGGTATTTTTTAACTAATCCCCATTACTTATGAAACGTTTTTACTTTCAATTATCTGTTGCTTTATTTTTTTTATGTTCATTCAATTTAAATGCCCAAAATTCTGGCATTTTTGATGCTTTTGTAATTACAGAATCTAATGGAAATGGGAATTTCTATAACCATTTAGTGGATCAAGGAGGTTTTAATGGAGCTGATCTTGGCAATTTTACGTGCAATAATACTTTAACCCTTAAAGGCGGTCAAATTAAAACCTTTAAAAATGGTGGTCATAATGTATTTAATGCATCCTTATTTTACCGCGTTTATTCAACGGGAAATCCTAGTGGGAATTTTAATGAGATAAATCTAAATTTTTCCCAAAATTTGCCCAATAATGGTGACCAAGAATGGGACAATGTAGCCTCAGGAAATTCAGAAAACATTGATATCCTTTCCGGATTACTACCAGGTAATTATACACTAGAAGTATACGGGCGTTCTCAAGTAGATACAGATGGTATAAACGGTACAGATTTAGATAACTATTGGAGCAATAATTCCAATTATTATAAAGCAACATTTACAGTTGTAGGTGATACAACGGCACCGTCAATAAATTTTTCTAATCCAAATGACAGTACAATAACCGATTGTGGTACCGATTTAATAGTAACGCCACCAACTGTAACAGATAATTGTACCAATAATACAGCTCTAGATTTTGATGGGACAAATGATTATATAAACCTCGGAAGCCCTTTATTATCACCAACAAGTGGTAGCCAGGCACATACGGTTGAAATGTGGGTAAAAACTACTCCAAAAAATGAATATACCATACTATTTAATCAATATGGATATGGTCCATTATACAGTTATCGATCTATCTTCTATATTAATACTGATACATATGGAGGCAATCTAGTATTCTTTAAAGGAAGCGGTGTCAATTTAGCAGGGACAACAAATCTTCTGGATAATCAGTGGCATCATGTTGCCATGGTAAGAGAAAATTCAGGAACTCTTTCACTATATGTAGATGGTATAGTTGAGAATGTTGGGTTAGATACTTATCCATATTCCAATACAAATAGCCTTTTGGGAGGTCAAACACTGTTACCTGGTAATTATTATAATGGTGTTATGGATGAGGCTCGTATTTGGAACCGCGCTTTATCTGCTGGAGAAATTTCAAACTCATATAATAAAATAGCAACTGGAAATGAACAGGGACTAGCAGCCTACTACGATTTTGAAGATGGAACCGGAAGCACAAACCTCACGAATAAAACGGGTAATCTAAATGTTGGTGTATTAACCAACATGGATATTAATGCGGATTGGGTAACTTCAACGGCTCCTATAACCAATGCCGCTTTAACCAATGATTTTAATGGGACTTCTGATGCGTCAGGAAATTACCCTTTAGGTGAAACCGTGGTCACTTGGACAGCTACTGATGCTAGTGGTAACACCAATACTTTACAACAAACCATAAATAGTGGTGATACAACACCTCCAACGGCCATAGCTCAAAACGTAACAGTTCAACTAGACGCTTCTGGTAATGGAAGCATTACTGCTGCTCAAGTAGACAATGGTTCTAGTGATGACTGTGGTATTGCTTCTATAACTATTAATAATGCTAGTTTTGATTGTGATGATTTGGGTTCAGGTTCAGTCAGCAGAGAGCATTCTCTAACATTTGCAATAAACGGTTCAAAGCTGGTTAAAAATCATAACAGTATTTTAAATGGTGGATCTAGCTTAACATTAGAAGCTTGGGTAAATCCATCTGGAAATGGTTCTTTAACAAGTGGAGCTGGGGGTATTATTATCAATAAGGAAAATGAATATGAAATTGCCAGATTCGTTGATGGAAGTCTGCGGTACGCTTTCTATAATCAAAACCCAGGCTGGCAATGGATCAATACGGGAATAAACTTGCCTTTAAATGAATGGAACCATGTTTCAGTAACTTTTAATAATGGGCAAATAAGAGCATATAAAAATGGAGATCATTTATACACATATAATGGATCAGGTTCCATGGGTGTTTTTAATCAGCCATTAACCATTGGTAATCGTTTCGCCTTCAATCAAGAATTTGAAGGTTTTATTGATGAAGTTAGAATTTGGAATGTTGCAAGGTCTACTCAAGACATCCAAGCAGACTATGCCTCTACCCTTACTGGTACAGAAACTGGGTTAACCCTTTATTACCCAATGGAAGAAGGCAGTGGGACTATTGTTAATGATTTGTCAGGACATGGACTTACTGGAAATATCCAGGGTCTTCAGTGGAATAACAACCCTGCCCCAACCCAAGGAATTAACGAAGTTACTTTAACAGTAACAGATGTCAATGGAAATACAAATACAGCGACTGCTAGTGTAACAGTTGAAGATAATGTACCGCCAACAATCACATGCCAAGACGTAACATTATATCTCGATGACACAGGTAATGCTGGCTTAGGTGCCAATTCGGTTAATGATTTTTCTGGAACACAAGGTCAAGGCAATTGGAGTTATGGGCAGTATTTTGCTTTTGATTCCAATGGATTTGTAGAAATGCCAAACTATTCGCAGATAAACATCTATGCAGATACCTTTGATGCTTGGAATAATACAGGGCAACCACCATTTTTAACTTCGTCTTTAGGACATCCAGGTCAAGATTTAAAATGGGCTGTTCGTCGTTGGACGAGTAATATGGATGGTACGATTTATATTTCTGGAGATTTCTTTGATTTTGATACAGGAGGAGGCGATGGCGCTAATATAAGAATATTAAAAAATGGAAATCAAGTCCTTGAGTATTTAAATATACCATCTGTTTCAGAAAGTTATGCCATTAATCTCTCTGTTGTACAAGGGGACGTTATTGATTTTGCCATAGATCCAAAATTCACTTATACTTACGACACTACGCATTTTACAGCTAACATAGCTATAGTTACTGCTGCCGATAATTGTGCTTTAGATAATATAAGCTTAAGTACGTCATCTTTCGATTGTAGTAATATAGGTGGAAATAGTATTTTTGTTACGGCAACCGATATGAATACTAATGAAAGCGATTGCGCACCAACAATTACGGTTGTAGATGCTATTGCACCTACTGCGATTTGTCAAGATGTAACTTTAGTTTTAGACGGAAACGGTCAAGCAACGCTTACAGCAACACAAGTAGACAATGGCTCTTCTGATAATTGTGGCGCTGTAACATTAAGTATAGATCAAACCAGTTTTGATTGTAATGATATTTCTCCAGATAATTTTGCTTTAAATTTTGATGGGGTAAATGACTACGTGCAGTTACCTGGTTCATGGGGAGGTACAGAAACTTCAGAATTGACCATAGAAGCTTGGGTGTTTGTGGACGCTACAACTTCTGGTGCTTTTCAAGCAATTGCTTCAAGTTATACCGCGGATTTTGTTCATTTTCAAATGTATCAAGGGGGAGGTAATAATGTGGTGTATGTCAATACTGGTGCTGCGGTGTTACCAATAATTCCACAAACACAAATACAGACGTGGAAACATGTAGCTTTGGTAGCAAAATCTGGTGATTCAAAAGTATACGTAAACGGCATTCAAGTTGGAGGAACAATAGCAACAACATTTGCTAATTTATTACCAACAACAAATTTAAGTATTGGACGTGGTAATCAGGGAGGTAGATTAATGAAAGGATCTATCGATGAATTGAGAATATGGGATAATGCTAAAACTCAAGCCGAAATAACTACAGCTATGGATAAGGTACTTTCAGGTACTGAATCTGGATTGCTAGCCTATTACGATTTTAATGATGGTTCAGGAAGTACACTTACAGATAAATCTGGAAATGGTAAAGATGGAACCTTAGTTAATATGGATACTGCTAGCGATTGGGTTAGTGGTGCACCAAGTTTAGCAGGTCAAGTTCCAGTGACATTAACAGTAACAGATAGCAATAATAATACAAGTACATGTACAGCTACAATAACGGTTGAAGATAATATAGACCCAACAATTACTTGTCCTTTAGACATAGATGCATTCGCAACAAGTACCGCTGGCGCAGTAGTAAATTATACAGCACCCGTAGGTACAGATAATTGTTCTGCAACGACCACATTATTATCTGGTCCGGCAAGTGGAGCGACTTTTCCAATAGGAAATACAGTGGTATCTTACCAAGTAACAGATGGTACAAATACTCCTGTAACTTGCTCATTTAATGTTGAAGTTATTGGTGTCGCACCAAACATTCAATGCCCAAGTAATATTACAGTAAACAATGATGCCAACAAATGTGGCGCAAATGTAACTTTTGCAGCTTCAGATACCGTAGGTATTCCTGATTCAACAATAACATATTCTCATGTTTCTGGAAGTGAATTCCCAGTAGGAATCACAACAGTAACTGCTACAGCAACCAATGCTGTAGGAACTTCTGAATGTACTTTTACTATTACAGTAAATGATACAGAAGATCCTTCTTTTAACGATACCTCCGAAATCGCTTTATATAGCAATGATTTTGAGAACCCAAATATCACTCCAGTTGATGATTATTGCGCTCCAGACATAAGTGTGTTTCAAGGCATAAATAATTTATACGGATCAGGTTTTCAACAAATTTTTACCGTAGAAACGATACGGATAAATGGCCCTGGAAATTTATATAATGATCCGTCTGGTCAGGGTGGCAATTATGCAATTGGTATACAGCAAATTAATCAGGACGACAGACTTGCTTTAACTTTTGATGCACAGAATAAAGATTTCCTTAATGTAAAATTTGATCTGTCTTCAAGTGATGCTGGAGGCTGCGAAGGACCCTATGGGAAACATGTACCAGTCATGCGATTACGTTTATACGATAGTCCAGGAGGTAATTTTAATATAAATGCTTCGGGTACACCATTAGATCAAGTCGATGTTACTGGCACAAGCAACGGTGCAACCTCGTATACTTTTGATTGGACAACCGTAATGGCAGGTTTAGATGCAAGTGGTTCAACAGATGGCAATGTGTCCCTAGAATTCGATCTTATTACTGCTGGTGCCTATGCGGCCTTCGATAACCTTGAGATTACAGCATCCGATGTGTCCATCGAAAATGACTGCCCAGCAGATATTAGTTTAAATGCAACAAGTGCAGCAGGTGCAGTAGTCACCTATGCAGCACCTGTTGGTTTAGATAATTGTCCTAATGCAACAACAACATTAATAACACCACTTTTTCCAAGTGGTGCAACATTCCCTATTGGAGTGACAACAGTAACTTACGAAGTAACTGATGCTGCAAACAATACTGCACAATGTTCATTCACGGTTACTGTAACAGGGTTACTACCAGAAATCGTATGTCCTGCAGATATAACACAAAACAATGATGTAGGCCAATGTGGCGCAGTAGTCACTTTTGCTGCTACAGATTCTGTAGGTATTCCAGCATCCGTAATAACATATTCTCATGTTTCTGGAAGTGAATTCCCAGTAGGAACAACAACAGTTACGGCTACAGCTACTAATGCTGTAGGAAGTTCTGAATGTACATTTACTATTACAGTAAATGACATAGAAGATCCAACAATAGCTTGTGCTGCAGATGTTAGTGAAAATACCGATCCAGGTTTATGTACAGCAGATTTAATCATTACACCTCCAACGTTTAGTGACAATTGTGCAACATCAGGTAGCACTTCTAGCGCACCTCCAGTTACGAACGGCTTGTTATATTTTTATGATTTTAGCGGAAACGCTAATGATGTTTGGGGCGGTAACAATGGTACAGTAAGTGGTCCGACTCTTACATCTAATTCATGCGATGACCCGAATAGTGCCTACAATTTTGCTGGTACGGGAACGGGACAAAGAGTTAGCCTAGGAAATGAAGGTACATTCGCTTATCCTACGGGAAGCTTTACGCTTTCAGCTTGGGTAAAAGGAGATAATTTTGCTAGTGGTACGAATACAATATTAGATATCAACTTCGCGTCAAGTAGCGTTGTTGCTAGGAACAGCGGAATTTGGCTAAGGGTATCCAGTACAGGAGTTCCCTACCTTCAATTCAGACAAGTCGGTGAATCGACATGGTCTAGCGTTGTGGTGGGATCTTCTAGCATTCCTTCAGGTGAATGGCACCAAATTACAGCGGTTCGAGATGCTAGTAATGGCATGTCATACCTTTATGTTGATGGTGTAGATGTAGGAAGCGTAGCCACAGCTAATGCTGCGATTGACTACGATGCCGAAGCTTATGAGGACAACAGTGTAAATATTGGTCGCTGGAAACGGGACGGGGATCCTGGTTGTTGCGAATTTAATGGTTCAATAGACCAAGTAGGTATTTTTAATACTGCGCTAACACCAGCAGAAGTTGCAACGTTATCTGCAAACCCTTGTCCTCCAACTGTATTAACAAACAACTATACCAATACAGATGATGCCTCAGGAGTTTACCCTGTAGGAACAACCACAGTAACCTGGAC
Source organism: Psychroserpens sp. (assembly GCF_036960315.1). Taxonomy (NCBI): domain Bacteria; kingdom Pseudomonadati; phylum Bacteroidota; class Flavobacteriia; order Flavobacteriales; family Flavobacteriaceae; genus Psychroserpens; species Psychroserpens sp. The sequence continues at coordinate 11,557 of NZ_JBALVR010000021.1, forward strand.
GGCAACAGATGCTGCTGGTAATACGGCAACGTGTGATCAAATTGTTACAGTAACCGATAATGAGCTACCAGTAATTTCTTGTCCTTCTGATATTACAAGTGTTTTAGCAACAAGTGCTTCAGGGTCAGTAGTGAATTATACAGCACCAGTAGGCACAGATAATTGTCCTAGTGCAACAACAGCACTAATAACAACTGGTTTTGCCAGTGGTGCAACTTTCCCAATAGGTGTAACTACAGTGACATATCAAGTTACAGATGCAGCAAATAATACAGCACAATGTTCTTTTACAGTAACAGTAAGTGGCTTAGCACCAGATATCGTGTGTCCAGGAAATATTACTGTGAGTAATGACCTTGGGGACTGCGGCGCGAATGTATCTTTTACAGCTACAGAAACAACCGCAATACCAGCATCAACAATAACATACAGTCCTGCATCGGGAAGTGAATTCCCAGTGGGAACCACAACAGTAACAGCTACAGCAACAAATGCTGTGGGAACTTCTGAATGTACGTTTACGGTAACAGTTAACGATACTGAAGACCTAACAATAGCCTGTGAACCAACTGTAAACTTAAATAACGATCCTGGCGAATGTTTCGGTACAACAACCTTAACACCTCCAACTGTTACAGATATTTGTCCTGATAATGCTTTGGATTTTGATGGGGTGAATGATTATGTCAGTATTCCGCACAATGCTAGTTTGGCTATTGGTTCCAATCCGGTTTCTGTAGAATGTTGGTTTACAGCACCTAATACAAATCAGACAGGAACTATAGTTGCTAAAAGGCAACCGGTTAGTCCTTTTAATATGTTAGCCATTTACATCAACGATGGTACTGATCCAGTATACAATCCAAACCCAGGTAAGAAATTGACCTTGACTTTTGGCAACTCAGGCTCAATTTCGATGCGAAATATTACAACTGTAAATGATGTTGTTGATGGAGGAACCCATCATCTGGCCGCAGTTGTAGATCCTGTTACGCAGACATTAAAACTATACATTGATGGTGTGTTGCAAGCTGTGAATACTATAAGTCCTGGTGCATTCCCTTCTGTAGGCAATACACAGCCTTTTACAATTGGCCAGTCAAATGGCAATGTTGGCTTTTTGAATGTTAAGGTAGATGAATTGCGTATTTGGAACAGGGCAAGGACTCAAACTGAGATTCAAGCCAATATGAACACGGAGCTAAATACTACACCAGGTTTAGTTGCATCCTATCATTTTAATGAAGGTGTTGCCAATGGCAATAATGCTGGGATAATCACTGCAATCGATGCTTCTGGAAATGGTAATGACGGTACCCTCAATAATTTTGCTTTAACAGGTGATACTTCTAATTGGGTAGGACAATCAACGATTACCAATAATGCTCCGGCAACTTTCGATATCGGTAGTACTACAGTAAAATGGACCGCAACAGATGCTGCAGGTAACACAACAACCTGTGATCAAATTGTTATAGTAACTGATGATGAAGATCCAGAAATTTCATGTCCTTCAGATATTGATGTGATTGCAACAAGTGCTTCAGGTGCAGTTGTAAATTATACAGCGCCAACAGGAACGGATAATTGTCCTAATGCAACAACAGCATTAGTAACAACAGGATATCCAAGCGGTGCAACATTCCCTATTGGAGTGACAACCGTAACGTACGAAGTAACAGATGCTGCAAACAATACTGAAGAATGTTCATTTACAGTCACAGTTACAGGAGTACTGCCAGAGATAGTATGTCCTGCAGATATAACACAAAACAATGATGTAGGCCAATGTGGAGCAGTAGTCACTTTTGCCGCTACAGATTCTGTAGGTATTCCAGCATCAACCATAACATACGATATACAACCAGGGAGTTTCTTTGACGTAACTACAACAACAGTAACAGCTACAGCAACCAATGCTATAGGCAGTACATCGTGTACATTTACAGTAACGGTTATTGACAACGAAGCACCAGAAGGAGGTTCACAATTTCCTGCGCCTGCTTTGGCGCTTAGTAATATTCCTGAAGCTGCAAATTACAATCTTGTTTATGAGCTTAATATTCCTAATACTGCTAGTTGGAACACAAATAGTCAAGTTTCATATGCAGTAAACAATGCTGCAGCACTAACAAATATTCCATTTACAAGAGTTGCTTATATGATGGAACTTGATGGTAAATGGGTTTGGGTATCTTTCGATCAAATCACACAAAATTATAATCAAATAGGAATCCCAGCAGATTATGTAAAACAACAAGCTGTTTCTAATATGAATGTGTTTGCGAGTACAAACGCAGGTGTTACTACAGGTACAGAGATACAAACAGGAAACGTGGAGTTCTGGTCGGATTGTTATTACGGAGGCGCTGGAAACGGGTCAATTCCATCTGGAAATAATGGATTATATGACTTTAATGATAATAGATCCGGTGGAGATTGTTATGGTTCGTTTCAAGTACATAACTATGGTATAGCAGAATCCTTATTATCATATAATAGATGGTCAAATAGTGGAAATAGCGATTTAGGAATAGGAAATCAAGTAGGAGGTTCTGGCCATCCAGATTGGACTTTTGCAATTAATGCAGCAACCTATAATACCAAGAAAATATACGTCTTAGCATTGAGTAGTAGCGTTGTTTGTAATGATGTTACGTTGACGCTGGATACAAGTGGGCAAGCAACACTTAATCTTGCACAAGTAAACACTGGTGTTACAGATAATTGTGGTGTAGCTTCAAGTGTGTTAAGTCAAACGAGTTTTGATTGTTCTAATATTGGTGAAAATACAGTAACACTTACAATAACCGATATTCATGGTAATAGTTCTACCTGCTCATCAACTGTTACAGTTGAAGACAATATAGATCCAACTTTAGATTTTGTGCCTGCTGATGTAACCATAGAATGTACAGAAGATGCCAGCAGTGCCAATACAGGCCTAGCTACCGGATTAGATAATTGTGGAAATGTAGTGATTACAGAAAACTCAACAGAAGTTGGTGGATGTGGCAACACTAAAGTGATTACCAGAACATGGACCGCAACAGATGATAATAACAATAGTACATCAGCGATACAAACAATTACAGTAGAAGATACAACAGCACCTTCGCTAACTTTACCAGCTAATGCGACTGTAGAATGTACAAATCCTACAGATCCTTCAGCTACAGGTTCAGCTACTGGAAGTGATACATGCGGCACAGTTGCTATTACATTTAGTGATGCGTCTTCTCCTAAATGTGGAAACACAGAAACGATTACAAGAACATGGACAGCGACAGATGCATGTGGAAACGCAACATCTGCCGATCAAATCATTACTGTAGTTGATACAACAGTACCAACGATAGATGTTGATGCCTCTGACTTAATAGTAGATTGTGATGGTGCAGGCAATGCAGCAGAATTAGCTACGTGGTTAGCATCTAATGGAACAACTGGCTCAGCGAGTGATGTTTGTTCAGGAGTTGTATGGACATATAGTGATGCTACATTAAGTGATCTATGTGGAGCGACAGGAGCTGCAACAGTAACATTTACTGCGACAGATGATTGTGGAAACTTCAGTACAACGTCAGCAACCTTTACGATTAAAGATGATACAGTACCAACAATAGATGTTCCGGCTTCAGATCTAACAGTAGATTGTGATGGTTCTGGAAATGGAACTGAATTAGCTACGTGGTTATCTTCCAATGGAACAACTGGCTCAGCGAGTGATGTTTGTTCAGGTGTTGTTTGGTCAAATGACTTTAGTTCATTAAGTGATCTATGTGGAGCGACAGGAGCTGCAACAGTAACATTTACTGCTACTGACGATTGTGGAAACTTCAGTACAACGACAGCGACCTTTACGATTAAAGATGATACAGTACCAACAATAGGAACACAAGCATCTGACCTTACGGTTGAATGTGATGGAAGTATTGGAGCAAGTGGACAGTTTGCAGCATGGTTAGCTTCTAACGGAGGAACTGGAGCAGCAAGTGATGTTTGTTCAGGAGTTGTTTGGACTCATAATAGTACAGGATTAAGTGATGATTGTGGAGCAACAGGAGCTGAAACGGTAACATTTACTGCTACAGACG
>NZ_JBALVR010000022.1:0-12620 GCF_036960315.1 Psychroserpens sp.
TTATAAAACCAGCTAAAATTAATACTTTCTTTGTCATTGACTCTAGGGTTATGTTAAATTACCGCTAACGTGTTTGTGTATGATTTGTGCGACTTATAATCCGCAGGATTTTCAGTTGTAGCAAATCAGTTGTTTAAATATATAATTTTTAATTGAGGTAGGAGTGAAGCATTTATTATACACGTTGTTGGTAACAGTTTTTTACTCTATTATTATAACTTCTCCATCTCTCAATGTTTTAAAAAGCCATTTGTTATTTATACATCGCTTGACTTCTCTTTCAATTTCCTCTGATTCTGAGTGTTCCGAATCATAATGTGGTAGTATTCCGTAACTGAATAGGTTTAATCCTTCCCAAACTGTTTCGGTAACATTTTTATAAGGAAAATCATTAGGGTTATCAACAAATTGAATATATTTTAATGAGTCCGAGAGGATACATACTCCAGCACTATAGCCTCCATAAAAAAAATCATCTCGTTTCTGCAATTCTTTGAAGATATTGTCAAATCCGCTTAATTTCATTGCTTGTCTCAAAACGAAAGCGTTTCCGCCACAAACCCAAATTCCATCTAGTGAAGCAATTTTATCCCTTAATTCATTCTCTTTTCCAAAATAATTTTTTAAGTCTAAATGTTCACTAATAAAATCTAAATTGTCGATAAATTCCATTTCTTCTTTTAAATGGCTATCTCTAATTTCTGGACTTGCAGTTGTCCAATCTCTAGCATTATTTATATGACCAATTTTTGCGCCTTGAGGAAGTATGTTCTTTATTTTTTCAATTTTGTCACCAAATTTGTAGGAAGATAAATAGTATTTCATTTATTAGATAGGATGGTTATTTCAAATTGTTACCAACGTGCTTGTGTATGGTTAGTTGCGTGGTTAAGCAACTAATTTAGTAAATACAAACCGAATAGGAAATCCGCGAGGATTTTCGTAAGTAGGCGAGTACTAGCAATGAATTATACACGTTGTTGTGCTTTCGTTATTTTATTTAGAATGTTTAAAATTTTGTTGATTTCTTCTACGGAAACATTCATAATGTGATAATTCCATACTCTCAATGATAAGACTCTTTTAATTGCATTTTTTAACGATTTGTTTGCTCCTATATTTTCAAAATCAACTTCTATATCTTCGTATTTTACCACTGGTTCTTTATTTGGATAATATTCCGCTTCATAAAAAGCTTTCATCATAAATGGGTCTACAGCTTTAAACATTTCTTCACGCATCAAACGCCAATGAGTATCTTTTGCCATTTGTCCAAACTGCTCCCACCAATCATTTTGCATGTAATATTTAGATAAGGCAACTTTTAAATCATTGTCTTTTATTAACTTTATATTTCCGCTATTTATTAAATCGTCATAGGTGGACCTAGAAGGTTGAAAAATGGGATAATGATTATTCCAGATAAGTGATTTCAAAAATCTTTCCTTCTCAATCGTTTCTATTTTTCCATCAATGACATCTAGAGAGTAGTATCCCTCTTTTTCAAAATATTTTATTTCTTTTTTCCTTTTTTCAATTCTTGATAAATCAGATAGTAAATCCAATTTTAAGTTATTTAAATAAGTGCTGGTTAGTGCATCAGACTTTCCTTGTTCATTTAAATTATTAATTTGTAACGCAATAAGAATACCAATGACTACAAGTATAATTTCTCCAATTGCATAAATCAAATACTTGCTGAATTTATTTTCTATCAGCATTTTCTGTCTAATTTTTCTAAAGAATTTAATCATTGGTTAATGGTTTGTGGTAATGAAGCACAACGTGTTAGTGTATTGTTAGTTGCGTTGGCTAGAACTAAGTTAGCAAAAGAAAACGAACCAGAGGAAAATCCATAGGATTTTGCGAGTAAACACAGAACAAGTAATGAACTATACACGTTGTTGCCATTTCGTTGTTTTTATTTCGAATGATTGATTTCCTTAATCAGTTAAATTCGGAAATAATATCAATCCGATTAAGAAATAAACTTTGTTCATATTTTAAAGTTTTAATAATTCTTTTAATGGGACACTAAATACACCTATATTCATTAATGCGAGCCCTGGTAGTACATACCCTAACCAACTTAAGGATATGGGTAGCGGCATCGGGTCTAAAATTTGGTATATCGCACTAAAGCACCAAAATAGCATTGCAATTATAGATAAAACTTTAATGGTCTGCATATGTTCTCTTTTAAACAATATATAGTAAAGCAAAAAGAATGCTACAGTAAGTAAATTAAAACTGAAATAGTTATTTAGCGCATAAAGGGACCAGTTGATTGTTGGTATGCCTTCTGCTAGAAAGACACCCCAATTAAATTGAAATGGAATAAAAAAATGGTAGAAAGCTATTAAAATAGTTTGGATCGCTCCAATTTTCAAAAGTTTGATATTTGATTTTTTCATAATTGATTAATTGTTAGAGATAAATTCGAAAACAACATTTTCGTACTTAGTTATATTATTATCAGAAAACACATAATGTGCTGTATTGTCAAATATCACAACTTTACTTTTCGCATTGATAGAATATTCCATAAGGGTCATCGCTTCAGATTCAATAATTGCTGTATCTGAATCACCAATGAGTAATAATAGAGGAACATTTGAAATATTTGTTAATGCATCATTAATAGGAGTTTCGCTTATCTTTGGTGCATTTGGCATTCTATATTGTCTTTTAAAACTTTCACCAAGTTGATACGGTGGAGATTCTAATATTATTTTTTCAACCTTACCTATCATGCTGGCCCCAAAAATGACAGCTCTTCCTCCATGGGAAAATCCATACAATGTAATATTTCCATAGTTTGCAAAACTATTTTTATAATAGTTATAGACCTCTGCAACTTCAAAGGCATTTTTATTACCTGTGTTTGCTTTGTCACCACCGCTTTCGCCTCTTGCTCTTAAGTCGAGTAATATAATAGAGTATCCCTTTTTATGGAAGAGTGAAGCGCGTTTAAGCATGTGGCTTTTATTCATATCAAATCCATGCACCATAAGTACAGTTCCTCTTTTTAGTTTATTAGGAATGAACCATGATGCTATATTTATGCTATCTCTTGTTGTCACATTAAATGACTCATAGGTTAAATTAAAGTCATTGGGGTTGGCACTCATAATATCTAATGTTGGCCTTCTTTTTTCAAAACTAGATTTCATTTTACTTAAGTCCATAGAATTTTGTGCCCAAATACTTGAAGCAAAAACTAAACTCATAATTAATACGGCGGAAATTCTTTTGTTCATTTTTTGTTAATTTTAAATTAATATTTTAATTTCTAATATGGATTGTACTAATCCTTTTAATTTTGGTGCAATGTAGAGGCTTTATGTAGTAGTTTTGAAATATTGTTATGAGTGACTTGCTTTTGACACCAATGAATTACAATTGTTACCAAAGACATGATTATTACATCAGATGTATTTACTTTTGTGAAGTATTTTAATAAATGACTATTTTGAATTTGATAATAAAAAAGATTAAGGATCCATTTCCGTACACTCGAGGTTTCGTACCAGAAATACTTTCAACTTTAAAAGTTTGCTTATTAGCAACTTTAATATTCTTTTTCTTTAAACCCTTTGGTTTAGAAAAAGTAGCTTCATCAACTATTTTAGGTTTTGGACTAGTTGTATTCTTATCTGCATTAATAAATATTGCAATTTCTTTATATGTAATCAGGCCTTTTATTAATGAAGAAAAATGGTGTGTGTGGAAAGAAATTATTAGAGTTCTTGTTTATTTAACGATTAACATTATCGCAATAATCCTTTTTGCAAAATATAATTTTGATATAAACCTCAATATGTTTACCATTTTCAAATTTATAGGTTTCACTATTTTTCTAGCAATAATACCAATTAGCATAAGAGTGGTAAGTGTTAATAATTGGTTGTTGAAAAATAAACTTAAAGAAGCACAGGATTTATCTAAGGTTTTAAAAGATAAAAAACTTTTAAACGATGGTATTGCAATTCAATTAAAATCAAATATTGTTAATGATATTGTTAATACAAATACTAAGGATCTACAATTTATTGAAGCCGAAAAAAATTATATAACTATAACCGAGCTTAAAGAATGTGAGCCAAAAAAAAGTTTATTGCGCTTGTCTATAATTAAAGCCCTAGAGCAAATTGAAGATGAAAACATCATCCGATGTCATAGATCTTATGTTGTGAATTTAAAAGCAGTTATTAGCGTGACTGGTAATTCTCAAGGGTTTAAATTACTATTGAATGAGAGTCTAAAACCAGTTCCAGTATCTAGATCTTATAAAAAAGCAGTTACCGAAAAATTATCATTATTAGAATAAATTTTAAATCTAATATAATAACTTTCGAAGTTGTCAAAGTCAAGTTGTTTGTTTTTAGTCAAACTATTTCTAGGAAGTATTTTTTTCAATGAATGGCAACGGATTTGTGTATTGTTATTTGCGGGAATTTCGTTTAGAATATTCCGATTAGTTAAAGATAGTAATTTGTAGGAGAAGTTCCTTTTCTTAACCAACTGTAGCAATTAATTATACACGTTGTTACCAAACGTATATTATGTTAGCATCAAAATTATGTTTACTAAATTTATGTTTACTTCTTAAAATAAGCCGTTTTTAACGTATGGATAACTTCTGTGCTCACCCAATAAAGTTTTAATGCTCCTCCTTCGGAACGTCGGCTAAAAATTAAATATTTGCCATCTGGAGTGACATTCGCACTTTTTTCATCAAACGTTGAGTTTACTGTAATGCCAAGGTTTATTGGTTTTGTCCATGCACCGTCTTTCTTTTTAAAATAAACATAAAGATCCGATTTTTGATTTTTGTCTTCTTTGTTTCGAGCATCTACTATTAAATAATCTTGAGACGGGGAAATAAAGGGGTGAACTCCAAACTCAATTTCAGCTTCCAGAAACTTAGGGTATTTACCATTTATATTAGGAGCATAGTAGGTTTTCCTTTTAGAAAAATTGGTATAATAAAGATCTCCGTTCTTCGCGAAAGTTGAAGTAAACACATCATGCTCATTTAAAGGTGAATCAAGTTTTATTGCATCACTCCAACCATTGTTCAGACGGTTTACATACCAAATGCTATTGTCAGTAAAGTCAGCGTTATAAGCGGAGAAATATATTTTTTTACCATCATGACTGACAGTTGGTTTCATTTCTCCGGCTTTTTTACCTTTAGTAAAATTTGCTTTTTTAAACGGTGTCCATTTTTTATCTTCGAGTTTTGAAAAATAGATTTCAGCGGGTACGCCTGTTTTTTTCTGAACAGCAAAATACATTTCATCTAAATCAGGAGAAAACGAAACACCCATTTCGTGTCTTCCACTAATTGAAATAATGCCAGGTGCAAAAATTTCAGGAATTAAGCCGGGTGGCTTCTGTCCAAAATAAGGGCTTTCTATTGTTGGTGTAAGCGAAACACTGTCCTTTGAGTTCTGTTTTTTAGTATTACAGGAGCTAAAAAATACTGAGAATACAAGTATTAAAATAAAACAGACTTTTTTCATTGTTCAAACTTTTTAATTATTAGCATTATAATAATAAATGCATAACTACAATTATTCACCATATATTCTTGTTAATAAAACACTAAAAAGGATGTTTTTTTACGGATAATCTCATTTGAAAGTAGTATTCCCTATTTTTATAATATGTTTGGTAACGGTTTGTGTATGAAACGTAGCGTGTAAAAAGACGCAAACTTTTCGGATTAACACAGAGCCGAATTTTTATATTTTGTTTTTAATTTATCAATTTTATAAGCCAAATTTAAAAATTTGGCTTTCTTTACAAACAAGCACCAACCTTTCGATTTAGCACTTAATAGCTATGTTTTATACACATTGTTACCAAACGTATATTGATTTAGCATCAAAATTATGTTTACTAAATTTATTGTTTTTTCTTAAAATAAGCCGTTTTTAACTTATAGATAACTTCTGTGCTAGCCCAATATAAATTTGATATTCCGCCTTCTTCGTTATATCGGCTAAAAAATAAATATTTGCCATCTGGAGTGACACTAGGAACTGCTTCACCAAAGTTAGAGTTTACTGTATTTCCAAGGTTAATTGGTTTTGACCATGTTCCATCTTTTTCCTTAAAATAAACATAAATATCGCTGCCTCTTTTTTTATCTTCTTTGTTTTGAGCTTGTACCAATAAATAATCTTGAGATGAGGAAATAAAAGCATGAGATCCAATTTCAACATCAACCTCCTGCACTTCGGGAAATCCACCATTTTTACTGGATGAAGAATACATTTTTCGTTTTGAAATGTTGTCATAAAAAACGTCGCCGTTCTTCGCTTGCGTCAAATACATCACATTATCGTCATTTATAGGTGAATCAAGTTTTATTGCGTTGCTCCACCCATTGCCAAAACGATCTACATACCATATTTCCTCATCCTTAAAGCCAGAGCTATACCCGGTAAAATAAATTCTTTTACCGTCAGCGGTGAAGAATGGTTCCATTTCTGCATCTTTTTGTCCTTTGGTAAAATTCGCTTTTTGAAGCGATTTCCATTTTTTATCTTCGATTTTTGAAAAATAGATATCAGCAGTTTCACCTTTTTTATTTGCTGAAAAATACATTTCATCTAAATCAGGGGAAAACGAAATACCGTAGTCATATCTTCCACTGATAGAAACAATACCAGGAGCAAAAATTTCAGCAGTTAAGTCTGGTGGATTCTGTCCAAAATAAGGGTTTTCTATAGTTGGTGAATCACTGTCTTTTGATTTCTGATTTTTAGTATTGCAGGAATTTAAAAATAGTGTAAATACGAGTATTAATAATTTAAAGTGGTAATTTTTCAAGGTTTAAATTTTTATAATGTTTGGTAACATGTACGTGTATGGTTTCGTTGCGTTGGCTAGAACTAAATTAGCAAAAAGAAACGAACCTGAAGGAAATCCGTAGGATTTTCCGAGTAATCATTGCATAAGCAATGAATTATACACGTTGTTAGCAACTGTTTTATTCTAATTTTCCAATAATTCACAGTTGAAATCTTTTTTAATGCAGAAATAATAGAATCCTGATTTTTCGTTTCAATTGCTAATTGAACATACCATCTACTTTTTTTGTAGTGTTATCCGTTTTTCACTAACTTAGAAGGGACAGAACTGTATCGTTTTACTCGATGCTGAACGTGAAGATAAAAACAAACCAGTGAAATAAAAGGTATCTGGTATCTGGCATTTGGATCAAATAGGAACTCCTACTATGCTAAAACTTACTTCACAACTTGACAAAAGAAAGCATATCGCGTTCAAGAATAGAAAAGGTTCAAACATAAATATTAACATTATGAAAATGAAACAAACAATTATTATTATGACAACTATCATTCTTTTTTCTTGTGGTCAGAAAAAGGAAGATCGCAATGGAAAAATAACACCAGAAGTACCACCCGTTGTGGAAGTACCACAAGAGATAGTAAGTGCCAAATTGCCCGATCTCATGATTATTTCAAGCTCAGTAAGTCCAAAGGGCATGGTTGCACCTAAAACAAAATGCAAATTTGCAGTTAAAGTTAAAAACATTGGCAGAGGCGACTATAATCATGCCATATCAGTTGGAGGTCCAGGAATCGTCGGAAGAGGTTTCAATTCATTAAAAGCAGGGGAAACAAAAGAGGTAGTAGTTGAATATACGCCTGTTTCTAAGAATGCAACATATACATTGAAATTTAAAGTTGATCCAGATAATGTAATTAAAGAAACTAACGAATCAAATAATGAAAGTCAGACGTACACCATCAAAACAACATTTTAGGAATCAGTATGACGTAAAAGAATTCATTTTCGAAATCAAAAAATTGTTGCTAACGGATTTGTGTATTGTTATTTGCGGGAATTTCGTTTAGAATATTCCGATTAGTTAAAGATATTAATTTGTAGGAGAAGTTCCTCGTCTTAACAAACTGTAGCATTTAATTATACACGGTGTTGTAATTAGTTATTTTTTCAATTCTTATTCTATGAAATCTTTGGAGTATTATAGGATAAACATTTCCGATTATATTCAATAGTGTCATTATTAATACAATGAAATAAAGTCGATTGAATAGTAGAATAATCGAACATATTAAAATCAAAAAAAAAGCTCCTAAATGTCCAAATTCGGATTGCTTGGTTTGATAAATAAAATTAATCAATCCTTTTTTTGTACCATTAAAATATTTTTTACGATTCTTTTTTTTACCCCAAAAAGTGATAAGAAGAATAACCCTAAAATATTTCAATCCAAGTATTTTATATAAATATTCAACAAGCTTCGGGTTCTTTATTTTGTAATAAGACTCTGGTAATATTCTATTTGTCGGGTATGCAAAACCAATAAATGCAAATATTCCTGTAATAAAAAGAGTTAGAAGAAAAGAAATAGTTACGATTTCTAGAATACTAAATTCGTTTGACGAGTTTGAGTTTAAATAACGTATTAACTCAATGGTTCTGTAGAAAAGAAACAGTGATAATATTGGAAAAATTATTCTTTTTAAATTCTTCAATAGTTTTAATTAATTACAACGTGTTCGTGTATGGTTTCGTTGCGATAGTACTAAGATAGCAAATAGGGGCGAACCCATTGTTCAGCAGCGAGGATTTTCCGAAAGGGAAATCAGACGCAATGAACTATACATGTTGTTGTGTGCAGTTTTTTACTTATCACTCACAACAAAGGTTTTTAGCATGCCTTTTTCATCTGCTTTTGGTGTTTCGGAAATTAAAAGATAGTTTCCTGACTCTAAATCGACTTCAAAATAACCTATTTCGCCGGCTTCACAATTGTTCATTCCGCCCAAAAAAGTAAAGCCTTTTGGTGTAGGTGTCCTTAGTCCAGTGGGATTCATCCAATTCATCCAGTATACTAAAGAATCAATGTTTGCTGAAGCGTCATATTTAATTAAATTAACATCATGACCATTAAAATGCTCATGAGGAACTTGATCAATAAACTCTACTTTAAATCTGTTTATTCCTGATTTAGGTTGCGTATCAAAAGCATATCCATCCGTACTTGATACACTAATAGTATGATCGGCTTCATCCGGAGAAAAATTTGTAGTTTCATCAACTACGGTTATAAACTTCCACATACCATGGGATGTATGCCATTCGCCATTAACAGCCTTTAAGTAACACTCCATCATATACTTGCCAGGTTCCAGATTGATACTTGAGATCGCTGTTTTACCTGGCGATATTAATCCAGTACCACCATATCGTTTTACTTCATTAAACCAAGTAGGTATTTTACCAAATGCCGCCATTGCACTATCTGCTTTCCCTTCAATTAAATACTTCATGCCATCATCAAACGGAGGGAACAAATGGTCCTTAATGTCGCTCTCAACAATGGAGTCAGAAGGTAATTTATCCATTATGAAAAAATGAACTTCACCAGACAGGTTTTTATATGCAAAGGTATTCCACCCAGATTTTAAGGTGTCTGCTGTCTGGAAATCCATACTTCTGGTAATCACTTCAATAACGTTGTTTTCCTTTTTTTTAGTATCTGTTTGTACATCGTATTTTTTATCAGTTTTACAGGCAATTGTAATAAGCATAAATAACATGATTCCAAAATGCTGGTGATTGATTTTCTTTAGTGTCTTCATTCTGTGCTTTAATTAGTTAGTATTGTACAAAATAGATTGTTTATCTCATATTTTTGTGCAAATTGCACACAACGTGTTCGTGTATGGTTAGTTGCGTTGGCAAGAACTAAATTAGTAAAAGAAAACGAACCAGAGGGAAATCCGTAGGATTTTCCGAGTACACAGAGAACCAGCAATTAATTATACACGTTGTTAGCCTTTCGTTATTTCATCACTAAATTTTTAAAAACAACCTTTAATTCATTTTGGTCAATCTCCAAATTTGAATTATTTCCAGTTGAAATTTGGAGACTATTTAAGTCTTTGTTAAATGACTCAAAATTCATATTACACATATTCGGATTTTTTAGTCTCTTTTAATGAGATCTATAAAGCCTTTTACTCCGTACGTGCCAGTCGAAAGCCCATAAAGTTAAAATGTTGATCTGGCTTGTCGCTATGTCTATCTATCACACGGCTAAATCTAGCATCGCTAAACCAGCCACCACCTCTATTAACGCGGTTAACAGCATCACTAGGGCCTTGAGGATTATTTTTTGCGCTCTTACTGTAGTATTTTGAATTATACCAATCTTGACACCATTCTCCAACATTGCCTGTCATGTCAAATAACCCTAGCTCGTTAGGAGCTTTTCTTCCTACTGGATGTGTTCGACCATTGTTCTTGTTGATTGTTTCCCAATCCCAATCACCTTCAAGAATACTATCTCCAGAATTTTTCCAGAACCAAGCAACTTTATCAAGTACATCACCGCCTGAGAATTGATAATTATTACTCATATTGCCACCACGAGCTGCATACTCCCACTCGGCTTCGGTGGGCAAGCGATATACCTCTCCCGTTTTTGTATTTATTTTTTTTATAAACTCTTGAACTTCTTCCCAGCTTATATTTTCTATCGGACAGTTATTGCAATTTTTGAGTTCTATGTTTTCAGAGTTCACTTCCATCACGTTACGCCATTGTTCCTGTGTTACCTCATATTTTCCGATGTAAAAATCATCTAATACTACTTTGTGTGCTGGCTTTTCAACCTCCATACAATTTGCTTTTTTAGATGTACAACCCATATTAAATGTGCCTCCTGCAACGTGAACCATTTCTATTGAATTATTTGCTAAATTGTTTAAGGCATTATGTGTTTCCCAAGGGCGCCAAAGAAAGAGTCCAACAAGCAGTAATATACTTATTGATAATCCACAAATCAATTGCATTCGTAGGGGAAGGTGTTTTAGGTTTTTTATCATATGGGCAAATATAAAATATATTTTGACTTCGGTAATGTCGGTATTGGCACTTGTTATGTCTAGTTTTTCAATTTCATCTACTCATTATTTTCATTCAACAGAATTGTTTTTTTAATAATGGAACATGAACGACTAATATTTCAGGAAATCCTTTTATGTTAGTTAGAATGAAGAATGTATCTCGAATTTTATAAATTTTGTTTTAGTTTGTTATCTGTGAAATAAATTAAGTGAGTGTTATTCAATACTAATAAAGTCCAGATTTATTGACACAATTAATAAGTCAAAAAAAAGTGGTTTAAGAATTCTGTAACCTTGTTTTAGGTCAGATCATAATGAAGGCTAACGTGTTCGTGTATGGCTTGTTGCGTTGGCAAGAACTAAATTAATAAAAGAAAACGAACCAGTAGGAAATTCCGAAGGAATTTCCAAGTAGGAGATAATCAAGCAATTGATTATACACGTTGTTAGGCACTGTTATTATTTAACTCAGTCTAAGTTTGATTTTTTTAATAAATAATTATAGAAGTCTTTATCCCTTTTTCTTTCGCTTGAGACTGGAAAATCTAATTCCATTTCATTTGTTTCTACCATAATAAAACTGTCTTCGTAAAAAGACTCGTTATATTCTACATCAAGGCTAATAATCTCATTAAAGAATATAATAGTTTTAGGTTCTTCCCAACTTTCATTATAGGCTACAAGTTTTTGGTCAGTTACAAAATAAAACCCCTCTTTGATATCATAAAAACCATCAGAATAAAAGTATTTTATTTTTTCATTGTTTTCTAAAAGGTTCAGACTCCTTATTTCTTCAGCATATGTTTTTGGCATTTGACTACCTAAATAAACATAAGTATCAGGGGAATCATTGCAACCTGAGAACAAGGATATAAATAAAGAAATCATTAGAATTGAATGAAAGAGGTTTCTAGATGTTTTCATAAGCTTTTAATTGTGCCTAACGGATTTGTGTATTGTTAGTTGCGAAAAAGTACGCGATTCATTTTCCGCCATACAATATAGTGAATTGTAAGAAAATATCCTGTGCTTAGCCAGCCAAAGCAACTAATTATACACGTTGTTGGCATTTCGTTAATCTTTCAATTTTAAGTATTCAGTTAAGTTTTAATAAATAACTTTAGAGATGAATAGTCAAAATGTTTGATGATTTGCATGTATGGCAAGATTATTATATGAGTTTTGCCCATTCAATTTCTGCTCGCTTTTTGTTTTCAACTGGGTTTTCGTTCCATTCGTCTTGAGTGTCTTCATCATCATCTTTGTAAAAAACATGTAAGTCGCCATCTTGAATTAATGCACTATGTGAATTTGCTTCAACAAGGCTTCCTTCACTTATAGCAATCGAACAGTAACCACCATATTTAGGGGAGTATTTACCTGGAGTTTTATCAAATATCACCTTATTTTCAGAAGTTATAAATTGATAGATAGCATCTTCATAAACAGAAGTGATGTTTTCGTCTCCCATAGTTGCTATTCCATCGTACACACTTAAGGGATCATGCCCTTTCAACGCTTTTCCTTTTTCTAGATATTGCGGTTTCTTTTTCATAGTATTAAATTTTCAAGGTTAAAAGTATATTGAATTGTTGTCATGATTGGTTTTGTGTCTTTTAATGAATGCCAACGGATTTGTGTATTGTTATTTGCGGGAATTTCGTTTAGAATATTCCGCTTAGTTAAAGATAGTAATTTGTA
>NZ_JBALVR010000023.1:0-8716 GCF_036960315.1 Psychroserpens sp.
GAATGAATTATTAGCCAAAGGTCCTAACGGAAATAATGCTGGTAGTCCAACCGAAATGATAGGTCTCTTTATTGCGAGAAAAGTACATGGTAATAAAAATGTAAGATGGAATGCTGATGATCTTTGTGCTCCTTGTGCTTTACCAACAAACCCACCACCAGCTGGTAATAACCAAAACAATGTATTCCGTAATAGTTTTGATGTGGAATCTTGGCCAAACCCTTCAGATACAGTATTCAACTTGAAACTAATTACAGTTGATTTGAACACAGAGTCCAAAATCCAAGTATTCGATATGAGTAACAAATTAGTACACTCTAACACGTTTGATCCAGAAAAAGTATATCAATTTGGCAACAAACTTGAAGCTGGTGTCTATATTGTTAAGATTCAACAAGCTAATGACTCAAAAACTATTAGACTAGTGAAATATTAATGTATTAATCTAAAACTTTAAAAAGCTCTACTTTCCGTAGAGCTTTTTTTATGCGTTCTAGATAACAAAAAAATCATCATTAAATATAAAGCCTAACCAAGCACCGTTTGAGGGCTTAAAATCATAAAAATCAAAACTTATAAAAATTCTCAATTCATCTCTCTTTTTTAGCATTTCGTCGAAAAGTAACGAAAACCTTACGAAACAACGTAAGAAAAGTTGCAGAAGCAAAATTATTACGTGACCTTTAAAGTGCTATTAATCAACACATCTTCTCATAAAAGAATTGTTGTAACCAACCCAATCTACAGTAAATTTACATTAACGCATAATGCATCTTTCTTAATAGATGTTTTAAAGTCTATACTCATGTTTTGGTAATGCTATTAACCAACAACCAAAACACATGAAACGTTTTTACTTTCAATTCACTTTTGCTTTTTTATTTTTATTTTCAATTCATACCAATGCTCAGGGCACAGAAACTTTTGAAGCACCTCTGCCTCTAGGATCCACTTCGTGGACTAATGCGGGTCTCACCTTTAGTACGAGTTCGAGTAATTTTACCTCAGCAGAATTTGCGAACGCCGGAGCAGGAGACTCAGATCGGTTTTTAGATAATCTAAGTGCACCAGCAATAAATTCTACATATTCTATTAGCATTACAGGTGGCGCAACACTATTTACCATGGAATCTATGGAAATGTATACGTCGTCTATCGCTACGGGAAATAATCCAACAAATGATGGAACTGTAACTATAAGAGGACTAGTTAGCGGCACTCAGGTTTTTACGTATACAAAAGCAGCGGGAACATACCCTACGTCCTTAATTGGAGCGGATAATGGATTCTTTTTAGTTGATTTTACTGGATTACCTGGAGTTGGTGATGTTTCGAGTATGAATATTGATGAGTTAGAAATCACGTTAAATGGAGCCTTCCAATATTTTTCACTTGACAACTTTGAATTCGACAACCAAGTCTTAAATACAGACCCCCCAGAGGTACAGAGTATTGCTGTTTTAGGGACTCCTAATAGTACAGCAACATCGGTTGATTTCCTTGTCACTTTCAATGAAGACGCTTTTATGGTTGATGCTAGTGACTTTATAGTTGATAACACTGGGACAAGTGGAACTATTTCAGGAATTAGTGGCTCAGGAACAGCCTATACCCTTACTGTAAGCGCAATTTTGGGTGAAGGGACTATTAGTATTGATCTCATTAACGGAAATAATATAGAGGATGCACTTGGGAATGGTCCAGTAGCTGCATTTACATCTGGTGAAGATCATATTGTATCGCGCTGTTTTCAAGAAACTTTTGAGGGCTTTTCAGCTAATGATTTCTCATTTTCTTCAAATGGAGTTACTTTTACTACAGGTACTGCCAACTTCAACGTAGAATTTTTTAATAATGGAGGCGCAGGAGATTCCGATCAATTCTTATCGAACAACGCTGATCAAGGAACAGGAAAAGTGTACAACATCACAACACCTGGAACAGAGATATTCACGGTTGATGCTATTGACTTCTATCTCTCTTCGATACTTAATGGAACAAATCCTACAAATGATGGGACATTGACCTTGGAAGGAAAACTTTCTGGTAGTACTTTATATACCATACAAAAAACAACAGGGTTTCCTATTGACTTTAATGTAAATAACGGGTTCTACGTAGTTGATTTTGCTACTGAAGGTGCGGCAGACTATAGTCTAACAAATATTGATGAATTACAAATTTCTATTGGAGGTGCATTTCAATACGTCGGATTGGATAATTTCGAACATTGTGAGGAAGTTACTGCAGGCTCACCTCCTATTGTACAAAACATAAATTTAATTGGAAATCCTCCAGCTAGTTCGTCTTCAGTAAATTTTGAAGTTGTTTTTAATGAGGATGCTGTCAATGTGACTTCTAACGATTTTTCACTAACCGCATTAGGGTCAGCTACCGGGACAATATCAGGACTAAGTGGTTCAGGAACCACCTATACGGTAAGTGTAAATAGTATCTCAGGGGAAGGAAGTCTTAGACTCGATCTCAATGCAGGTACTGATATTGAAGATCTTAGCGGTAATACGCCACCCGATCCTTTCTTGGATGGAGAACGATTTATAGCTTCAATCTGTAATGTAGAGACTTTTGAAGGTCTTTTAGATGGAACTTTTTCATGGACAACTAATACTATTCCTTGGTCTTCGGGAGCTGCTTCTTTTAGTGCAGACGAATTTATTGACGCCGGAGCAGGTGGATCTGATCACTACATCGATAATCTTACAAGTCAAGGTATCAATGATATTAATACTATTGCCATTACGAATACGCAAATGGTAAAAATGGGGAGTATGGAAATATATGTCTCTTCTTTATTAAACGGAACATTTCCTACTAATGATGGAACGGTAACTATTAGAGGAAAGCTAGATGGCACTACATTATACACCGTTACAAAATCTTCTGGTTTTACTACTGTAATTGGAAGCAATCAGGGATTTTATCTTTGGGATTTTGCTACCGAAGGTGGCGTTGACCATTCTATGACAGATATTGATGAGATTGAAATCGAAATAGGAGGTTCTTTTCAATATGTAGCGGTAGATAACTTTAAATTCTGTTTTGATCCTAGTATCACACCGGTGATTACGTGTCCAGGTGATATAACCCAAAACACGGACTCAGGATTATGCAGTGCAGTAGTAGATTTTGAAGCTACTGATAGCGTTGGTAATCCTACTTCAACTATTACGTATTCTCAAGATCCTAATACAATATTCCCTCTAGGCACAACAACAGTGACTGCTACAGCTACTAATGATGTGGGAACAGACTCATGCACATTCACAGTAACGGTTGAAGATAATAGTGCGCCCGTGATCACTTGTCCTGAAAACATAGTAGTCAATACCACTCCAGGAGCTTGCAGTGCAACGGTAACGCTTGGAGGTGAATTAATAACAGAAAGTTGTAATTTATCACAATATTCGGTTACTGTAGATGGAATTACAACAACAGATTACATATTTACTGAAGACCTGAATCAGCCTCGTCAGGTAATTATAGGCCCAGAAGGCAATGTATATGTTTCAAATTTTGATTGTGCAAATGCTCCTGACCCTTATGATAATCTTTATTATGGTACTATTAAAAAATTCGATGGAACGACCGGTAATTTATTATTGGAAATTGGAGGCCCTTGTGGGTCTACAAGTTTGGCTTTCCCTAGAGGTCTAGATTTTGGGCCTGATGGAAATCTCTATGTGGCCAGCAATTTTTCTGGTGAAATATTACGTTTTAACCCAAACACAGGCGCCTTAATTGATGCATTTGTGCCAAATCCTTTAGGCTTAGGTAATTATTGGCGACCATCAGGACTTGTATTTGGCCCGGATGGAAATCTTTATGTTTCGTCTATAATTGATAATTCAGTTAGAAAATATAATGGACTGACTGGGGCATTTATGGGAGATTTTGTAACAACAAGTTCTGGAGGGTTATCATTTCCAGTAGGACTCGATTTTGGTCCTGATGGAAACCTATATGTAACAAGTATATTAACAAGTTCAGTATTAAGATATAATGGAGCAACAGGTGTTTTTATTGATGCATTTGTTCCAACAGCTTCAGGTGGCTTGTTTCAGCCAGAAGATTTAGAATTTGGGCCTGACGGCAATTTATATGTTTCAAACTTAAACCCAGGACAGGTATTGAGTTATGATGGTACTACAGGTGCATTTATAGAAGATGTCACTACTGGTAATATTAGTTTAAATAGTGCAGATGGCTTGACCTTTGGACCAGATGGAAAACTATATGTTTCAGATCCTACAGGCAAGGTGATTATTGTTCCTGGTTACCAGAACGTTGAGTTTCCTGTCGGAACAACAACTGTAACCGTCGATGTTGTAGACGCGGGTGGAAATCCTGCTAGTTGCTCATATACAGTGACTGTAAACGATACTGAACTTCCAGTGGTTGATTGTCCAGAAAATATTAGTTTAATTGCGACCAGTACTAATGGAGTAACAGTGTCTTGGACGCCACCAACACCAACAGATAACTGTAGTATTGACAATGTTGTCATAACTTCTAGTCCAACTGCTGGATTGACAAATGGTTCCACATTCCCAATAGGCATAACAACGGTTACTTATCAAGTAATAGATGCATCAAGTAATACTCAAGAATGCTCATTTACAGTAACAGTAACAGGCATAGCACCAGTAATTGCGTGTCCTGTTGATATAACACAAAACACAGACCCAGGATTATGTAGTGCAGTAGTAGATTTTGAAGCTACTGATACCATTGGTATTCCTGCTTCAACTATTACGTATTCTCAAGATCCTAATACAGTATTTCCTGTCGGAATAACAATCGTTACTGCAACGGCTACAAATGCTGTTGGTTCAACATCGTGCATGTTTAATGTTATTGTTGAAGACAATGAAGACCCAACCTTTACCTGTGTAGATGACCAGACTAAAGATACCGATCCTAATACCTGTGCATATGAAGTTCAAGGAGGTGAATTTGATCCAACTAATATTGTGGATAACTGCCCTGGTGCAACAATAGAAAATGATTACAATAACAGTACAACACTTGATGGAGCTGTTTTCGATTTAGGAACTACCACAGTCACTTGGACGGTTACAGATAATGGGGGCTCTCAACCTAGAGTTGCCGTATTGTCAGCGTCGGATTCTAATCCGCGTTGGGAAGATGAAGTTATTACTAAACTAAATGCTACTGGTGTTTTTAAATCAGTAGATGACATTGATGTTGAAATTCAAACACCTACTTTGGCAACCTTGCAAGAATACGATGCGGTACTTGTTTGGAACGATGAACCGTTCTTTGACACGGTAGCGCTTGGTAACGTCCTTGCCGCTTATGTAGATGCAGGAGGAGGCGTTGTTGTTAATATGTTCACCCAATGGTCTCCAACTACTGTTGGTCAGGATATTTTTGATCTCGAGGGTAATTTCAGAACCGGTGGGTACATGCCTTTGGATGCTAACCCAGCAGACTTTGCGACTGGAGGTCCTCACACTATGAATATTATCAATGGATCTCATCCAATTATGCAAGGTGTTACTAATTTTAATGGTGGTTCTAGTAGTTTCCGCGCTATCAATCTTTTACTTCAACCCGGAGCTAGCCTATTGGCCAACTGGTCAACTGGCGATCCATTGATTGCTTATAAAGAGCCTACCAATGGTAAAACAGTATCACTAAACTTTTTCGCACCTTCATCAGATAGCCGTCCCGATCTTTGGGATGCCAACACCGATGGAGACTTAATCATGGCTAATTCATTGGCATGGGCTGCTGGTATTGGCAATACCGCCACCTGCTCTTTTGATGTTATTGTCGAAGATAAAGAAGCTCCAGTAATTAGTTGTTTGGACATTACAGTGCAGTTGGATGATAATGGTATGGCGAGCATTGATGCTTATGATATCATTAATGGTTCTGATTTAACATCTAGTGATCCTTGGCTCGGCTTTGTTGGAATCTTCGAAAATGGCAATTATACTGGAGGTTATGGAGATGTTTTAGCTAATATCACTTCTGCTTTTGATGGACCAAATGAATTAAGGTTACAACCTAATTTTCAATCACAAAATGCTTCCAATTTAGATATACAAGGAAGCACTTACATTGAGTCTGATAATACGACTGATACACCGTTACGCTTCAGTGGTTCAACTCTTGAGAACACACTTACCAGCGCGCACAACGCATTTGCGTTTATTAGAACATTCGATAGTTCAGGTGATTTTATAGAAGAAATAAATGATCCATTAGAAGCAAACTCAGATTTTTCTGTACAGTACAATGTGCATCCTGATGCCTTTAGAATTCAATATGGATTTACAGTTCAAGGTCCTGGTGCTGATAGTAATGATGAAGCCGATTTAGGAAGTGTTTTGGTGTCTAATATGAGAGTTAATACTTTCCCAACTGATGCTTGTGGTATTGCTTCTGTCTCAGCTAGCCAAACAGACTTTGATTGCTCTAATTTAGGTGGTGCAAATACAGTTACTGTAACTGTTACTGATGTCAATGGTAACATATCTAATTGTTCTGCAACAGTAACCGTTGAAGATAATATAAATCCTGTTATTGAATGTGGAGATACATTGAATGTATTCTTAAGTAATATTGGATCACTTTCCATTACACCTGATCAATTATATGATTTTGTTGGTGATAATTGTGAAGTATATGATATCACTTTATCACAAGATACGTTTAGTTGTGACGATGTTAATGGGGATTTAGATGATTTGATCATCTCTGAATATATAGACGGTCCTGGTTTTGACAATGCTATCGAACTATATAATGGAACTGGTGTAACTATAGATTTATCAGATTATAGCCTTATCGTTACTAATGATTCTGGAGTGATAGACGAATACTTTTTAGGTGGAATCGTCGCTGATGGGATTCCTGCAATAATAGCTCACCCGTCTTCAACTTTTTCGGGTGTTGTTGCAAATAACACACCGGAATTAGATTTTGATGGAAATGATGCTATTGCCTTGAAAAACAATAATAGTGGTGCCATTATAGACATATTACCTGTGTATTCTTCCGGAGTGTCATTGAATGGCACAACGCTAATCAGAAACCCAGATGTGAATGCTGGAAATCTATCCAATAGTAATGGAGCAGATGGATGGACACAGTTCGATAATAGTATTATTGGTAATTTAGGTAGTCATACTATCAATATAACTACCAACGTAAATAACGTAGAGGTCCTAGTAACAGATACTAGTGGTAATACATCAACCTGTATTGCTAATGTAATTGTTAATGATGATATCCCTCCTATTGCACTTTGTCAGGCAGTAACTGTGCAATTAGATGCTTCTGGAAATGGAATCTTAACAGCTGCAGAAGTTGATAATGGGTCATACGATGAGTGTAGTAATATTAAATCACTTGAATTAGATAGAACAGCGTTCTCTTGTGCAGATATTGGTGAAAACATTACTGTAACCTTAACAGTTGAGGATACCTATGGTAATCTAGCGTATTGCACAGCCAGTATTACTGTTGAAGACAATGTAGCTCCAGAAGCTATCTGTGTCCAAACATTAACAGTACAATTGGATGCCAGCGGTAACACAAGTATCACTACTGATGATATTGATAATGGTTCTAACGATGCCTGCGGTATTCAAAGTCTGACTTTAGATATAACTGACTTTACATGTGCTGATGTTGGTTCACCTGTAACTGTAGAGCTTACAGTAACTGATAATAATGATAATGTATCAACTTGTACAACCACAGTAACGGTTGAAGACAATGTCCCTCCTACTGCGCTTTGCAAACCAGCAACAGTACAATTGGATGCTAATGGAGAAGCGAGTATCACCATTACTGATATTGACAATGGTTCTAATGATGCCTGTGGTATTGCCAGCAGAACCTTAGATATAACCGCCTTTACATGTGCAGATGTTGGTTCACCAGTAACTGTAGAGCTTACGGTAACAGATAATAATGGTAATATATCTACCTGTGAAGCCTTAGTCACTGTTCTTGGTGATATACCAACGGTAACTATTAATGCGCCTGAAGAACTCCCTGAGTTTTGTCAAGGAGCCGTATTAGTACTAACTACTGATACTACGAATGCTGCTTCTTATCTTTGGTCTAATGGGGAAACTACAGAAAGTATTGAAGTTGGTCCTCAAGGTGGAACATTTACTGTAGAAGTAACGTCCGCAACTAATTGTACTGCTTCTGCAACTTACACTGTAGCGCCTTTTGATGAAAGCACCTTATTATCAGCATATACTATTCTTGCTGAAGAAGAAGTCTTCTTACATGGTTCTAATGTAGTACAGTCTGGTGGTATCGGCGCAACGGATGCTA
The DNA here is from genome assembly GCF_036960315.1 of Psychroserpens sp. NCBI lineage: Bacteria > Pseudomonadati > Bacteroidota > Flavobacteriia > Flavobacteriales > Flavobacteriaceae > Psychroserpens > Psychroserpens sp. The sequence continues at coordinate 8,344 of NZ_JBALVR010000023.1, forward strand.
ATGGACTTATCAAATTACATCAGGCAACTACAGTTGCTGAATTTGGTAGAGCTGCCAATATTACTTTAAACCAAGGTAGTACTATTTTTAATCCTATTTATCAGCCTGCAAATATTCCATTCCCTAATTTTGTGACTAATAATTTATCGAATAATTCTAGTCCAAATCAGACCATCAATACGAACACATCTGTGACCTTAAATGGTTCTGTCTATGGAAAAGTAACAGTGAAGCAAGGTGCTACAGTAACCTTTTCGCAATCTGATATTTATATTGATAATTTGAAAACATTTGACGGAGCTTCTATAGAATTTACCGGTTGTGCTAATGTATATATCAATAATAAATTTATGTTGGCCCAAAATGGAACTAT
>NZ_JBALVR010000024.1:0-6336 GCF_036960315.1 Psychroserpens sp.
TTGGTAAGATACCACTGTATTTCCTATTGGAAAAGTCGCTCCACTTGCCGGACCAGATAATAATGTGGTCGTTGCAGCACAATTATCTGCACCTACAGGTTCGGTATAATTTACTACTGCACCAGAAGCACTAGTAGCGTTTAAACTGATATTTGTAGGACAACTTATTGTTGGCGCTTCATTATCTTCAACAGTTACAGTGAACGTGCATGAGTCTGTATTACCTGCAGCATCAGTAACAACAAAGGTATTTGTTGTTGTACCCACAGGGAATTCAGAGCCAGAGGTAATACCAGCTGTTTGAACAACATCATTTCCGGCCCAATTCAAAGCATTTGTCATTATCAAAGTTCCGTCAGTACTAGTATCCCAATAAGAGCTATGTATACTACTTGATGGCGGGTAAAAATTCAAGCTCACTCTTCTCGCTTGAGCCGGTCCTACATTTTCCTTTGCTATGATAAACTTCTGGTTGTTGTCATATAAGGCAATGTCATACGAACCAGCAGTTATAGAATTAGAAGTTCCACGCAAACTGGCTGTTCCTCCATCGAACGCTGTTACCCCTTGCATGATTGGATGAGCAGGTAACAAAACAGTTCCTAAGGTTCTGATGCCGTTAAATCCCTCTTGACCTGTGGGGCTTAACACACGATATGTATCAGTATTAAATGCTCCTTGAATATTTAATGCGCCAATATCGAATACAGCATCAACAACAGCACCTCCACCATCAATATACGCTGCTAAATTATCGCCTAAAGCGATGTAGTTATCAGGACCAAAATCCGTCCATACAAAAACTACATCGTAGTTTTGAAGTTCTGCCAATGTTGGAGTTCCCAATTGAGTATCAAATATATCTACACTATTAAACTGCCCAGTAGCTACTAATTTTGTTTGGACATCAGTAAGACTAGCAACAGATTCTGCGGCAGCAAGCAAAACATTTAAAGGTCCATAACCATCACAATTATCAGTTGCGGTTACGTCAAAGTTAACGACTGCACTACATGTTCCAGTTGTATTATTTACAGTAATATTTCCGGGACATGTAATTGTTGGTGCTTCTGTATCGCTAACTGTTACTGTGAACGACGCTACGGCAGCCTCATTTCCTGCTGCATCTTCAGCAGTGTATGTTACCGTTGTTGTTCCTACTGGGAAGGTATCTCCAGATTGGTAATTTGAATCTATAGTTGCGTTAGGACAATTATCGCTAACTGTTGCAGCTGTCCATGTGGCTGCTGCTTCACAGCTACCAGAACTATTTTCAACAACAATGTTTGCTGGTGTCCCATTAATTACCGGGATTTCAGTATCCGTTACTGTTATAGTAAATGAAGTTGCCATCGCGTCATTATCACTAGCATCAGAAGCAGTATAGGTTACAGTGGTTATCCCTACTGGAAATACTGAACCATTTATTAAATCTGTTGTTGGACTAGATGCTATTGTAAGCGTACTTCCTGTACAATTATCACTAACCGTTGGATCTATCCATGTTATTTCAGCTCCACAAATTCCTGAATTATTATTTACAGAAATATTTGTTGGTGTATTATTAATTACAGGATCTATATTATCCTCAACTGTGACATTTGCAATACAGGTTGCTGTGTTTCCACTTTCATCTGTAACCGTTAATGTTACTGTGTTTATTGAAGAAGTTCCGTTAAATGTTTGTCCTGTAACAAAGTCTGTTAAAGGGTCCATGTTTGTTAATGTACCACTATTCGCATTGTAAGAAATGTCATTCAATACATTTGTTCCCGTATTCTCGGTCATGTTGTAATAGGCTACTAAGCCTGTCGCAGATCCATCAATCGTTTTATTGTAGTCACTAGCAATGTCTGCATTCAATCTTGCAGTATTCCAAATTCTAACTTCATCCATAGAACCTTGGTAATATTCACCCCATGGTTGATCAGAACAAGCGTCTCGACCAATTTGTACTGGGTAAGTGTTGCTAAGGTTAATGCTTGTATTGGCAATGCCAGAATTATCTAGAGCACCGTCTAGGAATAAACTAACGGTACTTCCATCTTTTTTAACAGCAATGTGATGCCACGTATTGTCGTTAATGGCAGAAGCAGAAGTCGTTTGATGGTTTCCAATTAATGGGTCAAGGAACTCAATGTAAAACTTTCCGTTTGACTGCATTCTAATATTCCAGAAGTTATCCGAATTACAAACGGCTCTTTTAGAAATCAATGCTGCCGGATAAGACGTTGCTTGATTTGTTTTTACCCAAAGTTCAATTGTGAAATTACCTGTTCCAAAGTTCGCTCCCGCAATGTTCCCAAAATCAACGTAGTCATTTACTCCGTCAAAATTTAAAGCATTTTGGTCTGTTGTTACTTGATTGATGTTGTTACAACTAAAAGAACTTGGGCTAACGCTTAAAGAAGCAATAGCACAATTATCTGTAGAGCCGTTGTTAACTTGTTCTGCAGTAAGCGTTGCTTGACCGTTTGCGTCGAGTTGCAATGTCACATCTTGGCAAATGGCATCAGGACCTTCAGTATCCTCAATAATTACATTTTGAGTTTCCGTTGTTATATTCCCATTACCATCATTAAAGGTCCATGTTATTACTGTAGTTCCTTGGTATGTAATCGGTAAATTAGCATCTGAAACACCTTGTATTTCACCAGAGCAATTATCATTAGCTAATAATGTTTCTAATGATGTTACTTCACATTGGGCAATAATATCTAGAACACCGTTACCAGCCTGATTACCAGTACTACTTAATTCCCATACTTCAATTTCTTCAATTTGCCAGCCATTATAACTACCAGCTAAATTATCTCGACAATCAGTAGATCCATACGTTCCATTTACGCATTCATAACTATGTCCTAAATTAGAATACCCATTCGTAAGGTTATTATATATAACTAAATCATGACCGCCACCAAAAGTTGGTCCATAATCCGATCTATTATAAATTGAATAACTTCCTGTACCGCCATATTGACCACCTTGAGTATGTTTGGTTTGATTAGTTACTGAAAACAGAAAATTATTAGTAAGATTATTTACATAACCTTGTTGAGATCCATTCCAAACCCCTTCATTATACCCACCAAATATACGTCCATCAGTAGTTCTCGCGACAAAAAGCGTGTTTGGAATGCCATCGCATAGGCTGTGAAATGTAGAGGCCGTTGAACCATCTACTGTTTTAGTAAACAGCAAATTGGCTTCATTTTGTAAATTGGCTGGTAGCCATCCCGTTATTAGCGCTTGGTCTGTACCACTTATAATGGTTGAGTCTGGCAATAAATCTGTAGCAACCACAGGTCCTTCGTTATCTAAAACAGTAACGTCAAAACTACAGGTTGCAGTATTTCCTGAAGTATCAGTTGTTACAAAAGTATTTGTTGTTGTACCTACTGGAAATTCTTCTCCAGATGCTATTCCTGCGGTTTGAGTCAATTCAATTCCGCCATCGAGTAAATCGGTAAATGCATCAAAAATAGCAAGATGATCTGCATCTGGAATATTGAATCCGCTACTGCCTAAACGACCAGCATATAAAAGGTAATAAATTCGGGTACTTGAACCCAATCCATTGACAACATGATAATCACTATCCGTATTAGTAGAATACGTATGACTGGCTGATGGGTTGTTTTCTACAATAATCATGTGATTTACTGAAGGGTCATTAACCGGAGTAACGACTTCTTTAATAAACGCCGTGTACGTAGTTGCACCTTTGGTTAAAGTTTGAACCGAACCAAATGCACTACCTGAGCCATCTGCACCAAGATTTCCGGTTATACGAAATTGTGTAAGCGCATTAATATCTGCTGCCATTACGAATAGACCAGGTAAATGTCTGGTAAAATATTGACCACCTGTACCAAAAGCATTACTCGTGGTAATCGTATTATAAGTGTAAGGTATTCCGGTTGCCAAATTAGTATTGAGATAATTTCCATTATCATACATATCAGGTCCACCATTATATATGTTATTATTTGAATGGATATCATAAACAAAATTGTAGCGATTCGGGATAAGGTCCGCAATCGTTTCAAAATCAGTATTAACTGCTGTCAATACTTCTGAGAGCGATGACGCTCCAGAACTAGCGCAATTATCGGCTGGTGTAACTTCGTAATTCACTACAGCACCACAGCGTCCTTCATCATTATTAACTGTAATGTCAGTTGGACATGAAATTGTTGGGTCTTCGTTATCTATTATAGTAACATTAAAACTGCAGGTTGCTGTGTTACCAACAACATCAGTTACTATAAAAGTATTGGTAGTTAGTCCCAGAGGGAATATTTCTCCTGAAGCCAAACCTTCGGTTTGTTCGATGGTTATTGTGCAGTTATCGGCAGTAGTTACAGCGTATGTTATCTCAGCACCACAGACACCTACATCTGTATTCTGTGTTATATTTGCAGGACAAGTTAGAGTTGGCAAACTATTATCTATGACGCTAACAGAAGCAGTACATGTACTTACATTATTGTTACTATCGGTTACGGTTAAAACAACAGGAATACCAATATCATAAGCACTACCTTCTGCTATTTGATAACCATAAATAGTATTTGAATTATTTGAAATCCACATGGTTTCACCATCAAAAGCCATGCTATACACAAGAACAGCAGTATTTATAGAACTAATATAAGTGCCGTCGGTTGCATCAATTGTATGAATAGCCGCATTAGTATTAGGAACAGAACTCCAGTTCTGTGCATATCCTCCAATATATAAGTACCCATTAGCATAAACTAGACCACTATAACTTTGCATATTTCCCGGTAAGGAAATGGTTCTAATAAAAGTGCCATCCGTCTTATCAAGCACTCTAATTTGATTCGAAGTCCATAATACAGCATACACATAGTCCGCATCTGTAGTAACGGTACCTGCAGGGGTGCCCAAGTTATACGTCCAGACAGTAGAACTTCCAGATCGTTTAGTAATGGTATTATCAGTCCAATTGGCGGTATAATAATCCGTTTCGCTATCTGTATCCATCCATATCTGCATCATTTGCTGTTGCCCAGAATTAACACTTCCTAATGAACTATGATTGTTGTCATACTTATGAATAGTAGAAATGTTCCATTGCGGATACCAAAATTCGTTAGTATTTGGGTTAAAACCACCACCAAATGAATGTGTTGGTTGCGCTTGAGTACCAATATAATTAGGTGTGATTTCAGTTGAAACACCACCTATATCATCACAACTAAAACTGGTTCTATCAACGCTAAACGTTACGTCTCCACAGTTATCACTACTTCCTGAACCAATTGCATTAATATCTGCAACTGTTAGGTCATACGTGCCATTAGCATCTAATACCACTGTAATATCATTGCAGCTTGCATCTGGTGCTTCATTATCTACCAAATTGCTATCCGCTTGATCTATATCGCCATCACAATCGTTATCTATACCATCACAAATTTCATCTGCGCCAGGATTGATTGCTGCATTTGTATCATCACAATCGCAATCTGTACTATATCCATCCGCATCTGCATCTGTAAAACTCTCATATGTTGGATATGAAACGCTTCCGTAAGAATTCCATGTCTGGGGTGCTGATCCAGTACTATTAGAATTTGGGAACGTATCAAACACAAAATCTCCAACATTATTATTGGCCCAAATACCCAGATCTACATTGCCATCTCCTGTTGCTAGCGAGCCTAAAAAAGCCCTTGGAATTCGTATTTCACTTGTAGTATTACCTCCAAATCCAGCATGATTAAACCAAGAACTTCCTAGCTGTTGACAGCCAAAAGGATTGTTAAATGGAAAATAGCAAATATCGTTAGCCCCATAGAAATCAATTCTATAAGTCCATTCGACACCAGATGGAAAATTCATTCCAGCAACGCCAGCATTAGTTTGTCCATCACCTGGAACTCTAAAAGCAATATGTAAGTTATCTGAATCTAGATTTATCCCATTTACACCTATATAAAAATAAGTGTCATCTGCAGAAAAGTAATAAGTGCCATTATCATCTGAACCTATTGAAGCTTGAAAATCTGAAGTATTACCATCAACAGTTATAGCTTGATATACCGGTAATGCGTCGCATAAATCTGGTTGTGAAAATGAATAAATTGGCAATAAAAAAAATACGACAACAGATAATTGAAAGTAAAAACGTTTCATGAGGTATAGGGATTAGTTAAAAAATACCGTAACACGAGCGCACTCTAAAAAGTAACTACGACTAGTTACACTTTTAAAAAAATAAATTTACTGTAGAATTTGGTTGTTTACAACAATTCTTTTATGAGAAGATATGTTGATTAATAGCTTTATGAAGGTCATCTATTA
>NZ_JBALVR010000025.1:0-5446 GCF_036960315.1 Psychroserpens sp.
AGAATTTTATCATTGGTTAGCGGTTTCTGGTAATGAAGCACAACGTTGATGTATATGAGCTGTGGCGTGTTTTAACACGAACCTCTCCAGATAAAAACTGTCTTTTGAAAATCCGCAGGATTTTCCAAGTGAGGACAGACCAAGCCATAGCTTATATACTTTGTTGTGCTTTCGTTATTTTTTTTACGTTCAGTTTTAAATTAATTATGTTGTACATTTTGTCTATTCTTTGAATAGCTTTTAATTTCATCGTCTATTAAACTTTTTAATCTTTCTGTACTTGTTATAAGTTGGTCGCTTATATAATCAATGGTCATAGCTGATTGAAAAGAAATATGTTTTATATTTTTATAGAATTCGGTATCGGTAGCTATTGACTTTAAATCAAAACTTATTCCCTTATAAGATGAGACAGGATTAATTAAATTAGAAGCTTCAGGCATTCCATTAAGGTGCCCAATAGCCAATCTTTCGGTTTCCTTTAAGGCAGGATTATAAGATGATGTAATTTGCTGATTCAATTCAACTTGTGATTGATAATTCGCTAACGCGTTTTTAAGATTTTCTGAATTAATGTATGATAATTTCCCAGAACTAACAATTTCAGTATAGGTAGGAAGCATTTGAGAGTAATCCATAATCCAACCAACCCTTGTTATGGCGGTAATAAACATTGTGGAATCTATTACTTTTTGGTCGTCAAGTGATTTGAGTATAAAATCTGCCCAATCTTTTCGAACTTTTAATAAATTTTGTTGGTCTTTCAAATCTTTGATGTTCTCTTCAACTTCTAACTTAAGATTACTCAATAAGACCTCGGTTTCTCTATGTGCTATACGGTCTTGATTCCAATTATTAATTGACAACGCAATCAAGATTCCAATGACGACAAGTATTATTTCTCCGATTGCATAAATCAGATACTTACTGAATTTATTTTCAGTCAGCATTTTTTGGCGAATTTTTCTAAAGAATTTTATCATTGGTTAGCGGTTTCTGATAATGAAGCACAACGGTTTTGTGTATGAGCCGTTGCGTGTCTTGGTATGAGCCATTAAAAGTACACAACTGCACTGGAAAATCCGATAGGATTTTCCAGATAAGCATAGGCCCAGCAATGGCTTATACAGTGTGTTGTGGTTCGTTTTATTTGAATTCCCCTCTATTTACATCTTTAATAAATGTTACTAGTGCAGGGAAATATGTTTCAGGGTCGTCGAATTGAGAACAATGGCTTCCGTTTGTAGTCACACTTCTTCCGTTTTGCACTTCTGTAGCCATCCACTCCATATATTTTGGATCCATCGTGTCATATTTGGCACCAAGCATTAAGGTTGGTACTTTAATTTCCTTTAGTCTATTGGACACATCCCAATTTTTTAAGGATGCATTACCCGTCATTCCAAATTCACTATGACCTTGCATGAAAATATAAATATTTGGATTTAAATGCTCAAAAAGTAGGTTTATTGATTTTGGCCATTTTTCTAAAGGCATTCTCAAAATATGTTCGGTATAATAATTATTCATTAAAAGCTCGCCATATTTCGGATTGTCAAAATCATTGTTCTTCTCCATATCCATAACTTCCTTATAAACTTTAGGATCCATTTGTCCTCCTAAAACCTCATTGGCATATTTGGTATAAGCCGGAGCACTTGCCATCATATTTGAAATGATAAGTCCTTTTAGGTTCTTCTGATATTTTAAGGCGTATTCCATGGCCAACATACCACCCCAAGATTGACCGAGCAGGTAAAAATTGTCTTTATTAAGGTTCAATGCTTTTCGGACTTGTTCTACTTCTTCCACAAAATGTTCGGTAGTCCAGAGTGTAGAATCGTTAGGTTTGTCGCTGTAATAGGAATCGAGTTGGTCGTAATAAATGTATTCGATTTCTTCGTTTGGCAAGTAACCATCAAAGTTTCCAAATTCCTCGTGAGTTCCACCAGGACCACCGTGAAGCAGTAATACACGCATTTTGGGATTATTTCCCATACGTTTTGTATAGACATTAAAAGTGCCTTTTGGCGTTTCTATAGGAATCATTTTAATCCCACCAGTAATTTGGTCATCTTTATTGGAATAATCAAAATAACTACTTTTTTCGATATTCGAAGTCTGCTTTTTCCCATTATTCGAACACCCTTGGAAAATAAAAAATGCAAAAGCAATACATATTAAATTTTTCATGTTTTATAGTTTTAAGTTAGTTTCTGTTTGATAATGAACCACAACGGTTTGTGTATGATTTGTTTGCGTTGATTAAGCGACTAATTTAGTAAATACAAACTGAATAGAAAATCTGATAGGATTTTCGTAAGTAGGCTATACCTAGCCATTAATTATACACGGTGTTAGCCTTTCGTTATTTTTCTTTAATTTCTTAGTTCAATAATTCCTTAATTTCTAAAATTCACTTGCTTAGGAGTTGAAATTTTATTTTTTAAACTTTTTAAAGAAGGAATCTTCATTCCAAGTTGGTTTTTCTTCTGAAACATTGATGAGGTAACTATTCATAAACTGCAATCTCACATACGTTTTGGCAGCATTAAAATTAAACATAGCGTCATTTAATTCATCGGATGGTTTGTGGTAATGTTGTTCTGTAAACGCCTTAATTATAGAATCCAATCCGGTTTCTGAGTTTTCTGTTTTTAAACCTGCTTTCATGCGTAACGCTGGAATACCTTCTAATACGAAATTAAAATTATCGCTTCGTACAAATCTAACTTGCTCTGGAGCATGGTCTGGATCTATTTGCAAATTCAACTGGTTTGTAGATCTTTTAACTACTTCCATAATACTACTTTGTTCAGCACCTAAAGGCTCTACAGATAACAATGGAGCAATTAATGTTGGCATATCTGTATTGACATTGGCTATAATTTTTTCTTGATCCACAGGAGGATTAACTGCTAGGTACTTTGAGCCTAATAAGCCCATTTCCTCTGCTGTAACAGCAGCAAAAATAACGGAGCGCTTTGGTTTTGAGGGTAATTTACTATAGAGTCTAGCAATTTCTAACATGGCACTTATTCCTGAGGCATTATCGTGAGCACCATTATAAATAGAATCACCATCGACTGGTTTGCCAATACCAACATGGTCTAAATGTGCTGTATGAACGATATATTCGTCTTTCAATTCTTCTCCTTCCAAAAGGCCTATAACATTAGCACTTTCAAATTCTTCAAATTCCGATATAACCTTTCCTTTTAGATGAATAGCTTTTGATGGCTGGCTTATAGCCTCACCATTTTCCTTGTAATTCTCCCAATTTTCAGAGGTGATACCTGTGAGTTTTGATAAAGTTATCCAATTTAAATAGCCTCCAAATTTTAAATGAGTGCCCAAGTCAGATACTCCTAAAGCTTTGCCACTAGGTAATAAAACACTTTTAAGACCTCGGTCTTTAAATCTATTGTAAATACTATTAAAAGAACTACCTCTATCAGGTGCTGTTGCGAATAGAAACCCTTCCGCACCTAAGTTATCTAAGGTCGCTATTTTGGTTGCTCTATTACCAAAATAAGCTCTTTCACTTGCTGGTAAAGAGCTTGGTGCCCCAGAAAATAGAACTACAATTTTTCCTTTTACGTCAAGGTTTTCAAAGTCATTAATACCATATTCTGGAGCTTTGATGCCATAACCAGCGATAACCAGATTTCCTGAAAACTCGGTTAAAACCTCATTGGCATTCCCCCAATAAAAATAATCTTCACCAACCTGTAAGCTATCCTGATCATTTAAAATCATAAAAGACTGCTCATTTTCAACGACAGAATTTCGCAAGGTTAAAGTTTGATAATAGGAGCTTGTCTCTTTCTCTCCAAGTGGTTTAAGTCCAAATTCTTTGTATTGATTTGCAACATAGGCCATTGCTTTATCATAATCTGGAGTTCCTGGAAGTCTACCCTTTAGACTATCGTGTGCAAGTACAGCAATATGATGTCTAAAATCATCGGAATTTACAGATTCTGAGAATATGGCTAAATTTTCATCACTTAATACAGTTTCTTTTTTACAACTTGTAAAAAGAGTGATGCTTAAACAAAGAATGAGGTAAGGGTTATTTCTAAATAAATTTTTCATTGTTTTGTTGTTGGTTAAAATGAAGGCTAACGTAGGGATATAGATCATATGATCTATATATCTTTTGTATGTGGAACTAAGATAAGATATTATTAATATAAGTTAAGTTAACGAATCCCAGCAAACACGGGGAGTTTGGGATAGTAGAAAATGAGGGCGGTGACTTCATAGCAGACTACTACATAGCTTTCGGATAGTCCCATAACCTTCTTCACTACTGTTCCGGTAAAAGCTATAGGATGCATATAGATCATAGCTTACAGAGTCTTATTTGAAGTCAGTTGAGGTGGGCATAAACAAGCTAAAAAGCCACCACATGGTAAGAAAGACCTTTGCATCTACTGTATTATTATACAATGATGTACCAATGGAGATTGTAAGTGAGCTATTAGGGCATAGCAGCATGAAGATCACCCAGGAGTATTATGGAAAGGTTGTTCAGAAAAGGGTGAGTCAGGAGATGCAAAGGATTTCTAATAAACTTGGGTAACGTTTGGTGTATGAAGCTTAGTGGCTTTTAGCCACATTGTTGTGCTTTCGTTTTTAACACATTTTGATCCGATATTTCATTGTCAATATTTATAATTAATCTATTAACACTTTCAATAAGCCGATTTTGAATTTTAATGAAATTTTGGCAGCTATTCACTGTATAATTCAATATCTGCATATATTCAGAATTAGCCATTAGCTGATTATAATCCCGTGGTTTTAGTGATTGAAACAATTCAAATGTTTCAAATTCCTTAATGTATATGGGTTTAATATAGTTGTCATAGTGTTCAACAAAATATGTTTTTTCAAAAGCTCTAAATGCGCTAAACTCATTTCCATATAGCATCGTGATTTGGGATCTCAAAGAATCATTAGAAATTAACTCAATGCCGTTCTGACTTAGATTATCAAATGTAGTCTGAACAGGAAGGAATACTATAAAAGGATATAAATTCGAGAAATGATAGTCTAACGAATCATGATAGGATAGATTGTTTTCCATATGAGAGATGATAATCTCATTGGATTTTTTGCAATCCTCTAAAGAACCAATGTGACTGTTTATTTCAATGATGTTTTGATTGAGGTCTGACTTCAATTCCTTAAGCGTTTTGATTTCAATCTTTCTTAGCTTATTGATTTCATTCCAGTTATTTATTTGTAGCGCAATCAAAATTCCAATAACTACAAGTATAATTTCGCCAATCGCATAAATCAGATATTTGCTGAATTTGTTTTCAGTAAGTAGTTTTTGTCTAATTTTTCTGAAGAATTTCATATTTGCTAATGGTTGGTCATAATGAAGGCTAACGGTCTCGTATAAGAATAGTTGCGGGTTTACGTGCGAGGATTTTCC
>NZ_JBALVR010000026.1:0-4425 GCF_036960315.1 Psychroserpens sp.
GTTATTGGTGTCGCACCAAACATTCAATGCCCAAGTAATATTACAGTAAACAATGATGCCAACAAATGTGGCGCAAACGTAAGCTTTGCAGCTACAGATACCGTGGGTATTCCTGCATCAGCAATAACATATTCTCATGTATCTGGAAGTGAGTTCCCAGTGGGAACCACAACAGTAACGGCTACAGCTACTAATGCTGTAGGAAGTTCTGAATGTACTTTTACTATTACAGTAAATGATACAGAAGCGCCAACAATTACATGTCCGGCTACAATTGCGGTCAACACTGATACAGGACTATGTACAGCAGATATCACTTTAACACCTCCAACAGCAAGTGATAATTGCTATAGTACTAATGGTAATGCCTTAGATTTTGATGGCAATGAAGACCATGTTGTGTTACCTATCAATAGGTCAAGTCTAGGCACTAATTGGACAATGTCAGCCTGGATAAAATATGAAGGCGCTGCAAACGCTAGTTATCAGGCCATTTTTGGAGGAGCAAGTTCAAATTTCTTTATCGGAAAGAACAGCGGAAATACATCTATAGGTATTCAAGATGGACAATACCAAAATACTTATGGAGCAAATACTGCTTTCGATGGTGCATGGCATCAAGTTACGGTTACAGAAAACGGTTCTACAATCAATGTATATTTAGATGGTGGTATCGTTTCATCTAAAACAAACAATAATACAGGTACAGGTGCAATTTGGTTAGGTTTAGAAAATCAAGGAAATCCTCGTTTTGCCTTTACAGGAAAAATAGACGAAGTAAGTATTTGGAGTGAAACAAGAACACCTGCAGAGATTCTTAGCAACTTTAGTTCACCTTTAGTTGGAAACGAATCAGGATTAGTTGCATATTATAATTTTGAAGATGGCACGGGAAGTTCCATTCTTACAGATTTAGTCGCAGGAAATAATGGTGCATTAACCAACATGGATCCAAATACAGATTGGGTTTCATCACCCATACCTTCTTCTACTGTTTCAATGGTAAATGACTTTAACAATACATCCGATGCTTCTGGCACATATCCAATTGGAACTACAATAGTATCATGGACAGCTACAGATGCTTCAGGTAATACAACAACCTGTGATCAAATTGTTACAGTAACCGATAATGAGCTACCAGAAATTTCATGTCCTTCAAATATTGATGTATTTGCAACAAGTGCTTCTGGATCAGTAGTGAATTATACAGCTCCAGTAGGTACAGATAATTGTTCTGCAACAACAGCATTAGTAACAACAGGATATCCAAGCGGTGCAACATTCCCTGTTGGAGATACAATCGTAACTTATCAGGTTACCGATGCCGCAAGCAACACTGCAAACTGTTCATTTACAGTAACAGTAACAGGAGTACTGCCAGAGATAGTATGTCCTGCAGATATTACACAAAACAATGATGCCAACAAATGTGGCGCAAACGTAAGCTTTGCTGCTACAGAAACAACCGCAATACCTGCATCTACAATAACATACAGTCATGTTTCTGGCAGTGAATTCCCCGTAGGAACCACAACAGTAACTGCTACAGCAACAAATGCCGTAGGAACAGACTCATGCACGTTTACTATTACAGTAAATGATACCGTGGCACCTACTATCACTTGTCCAGCTGATATTTCAGTAAGTAATGATTTAGGAGTTTGTGAAGCTATGGTAACTATTCCTGTACCAGTTGTTTCAGATAATTGTTCTTTATCTTTAGGTACTGGAACAGCGGGAGATCCATTTTCAACCTTGGCAAGTTCGAATACAGCTACTAATGGTACATACTACTTTAATGTAAATGGAAATACCTTTTCATCAGTAATAGAGGATGGTTGGATACTTTTAGCGTCTTCTGCAAAGACAACGTCACTTCTGGAGTTGCCAGTTTCATCGGGCATAACTTTGCAATCAAATTCGATTTTGGCGCCCTCAGTTTATGCAGATGCTTCAATTTCATCAATCAGAATTAATGCTACAGGAAACTCTACAACAGGTGTGCCATCAGTACTTGATATCACAACTACCAATGCAGCAGTATTAGCTAATTTAAACGCTAACATTACTTTGAGTGATGGTGTAATGGGTGGTGTTAACGAATGGAGTGGTCTGGGCGAAAACAGAGCGAATGGAACTTGTCAAGGTCCACCAGAAACGCTGCCCAAACGTATTTTCCATGCATGTGGTAATGGCACAGGTATACATTGGATGCCTATTCAAAATTTCTATAGCGTTATTGGAAATGGTATCTGGAATAAAAACGATCTGAATTTATGGATAAAAGCAGAATCTACAAGTAATACATATGTGAATGATTACAATAGTACAGCAGATGCATCAGATTCGTATCCTGTTGGTACTACAACCGTGAATTGGACGGTAACAGATGCATCAGGTAATACGTCAACATGTTCTCAAGATATTACAGTAACAGATACCGAAATACCAACGATTTCCTGTCCGAGTAACATAACCGTATTTACAGATCCTGGACAATCTTATGCAACAGTAAATTGGACTGAACCAATACCTGATGATAATTGTTCTGTTGCTTCATTAACAAGTTCTCATAACTCTGGAAGTCTATTCTACCTGAGTCCTTCTGGAACAACCAAAAGTACAACAGTCACTTATACTGCTGTTGACGATTCAGGTAATACGCAAACATGTACGTTTACTGTTACTGTTAGTGATAATGAACAACCTCTAATAAATAATTGCCCAGCAACAGATATTATTCAATCAAATGATATAGGTTCATGTTCAGCAGTTGTGACATGGCCACAAATAACAGCTTCAGATAATAGTGGACTTGTAAATTTAACCTCAAGTCATAATTCTGGAGACACTTTTGGAATAGGTTCAACTGAGGTTATTGTAACAGCAACAGATAACTCGGGTAATACAATAACATGTAGTTTTAATGTAATTGTTAATGATGATGAAGCACCAGATATTACGTGTCCATCAGATTCTACGATTTCATGTGATACTGATTCAAGTGTATCAGCTTTAGGAAGTGCAACTGCAACCGATAATTGCGATACTTCTCCAAGTATTGATTTTAGCGATTCTACCGCTTCAGGTTCATGTACAGGTAATTATATAATAACCAGAACTTGGACCGCAACTGATGCTGATGGAAATAATAGCAGTTGTGATCAAGTTATAACGGTAATCGATACAACTGCTCCTAGTTTAACAGTACCTGATGATGTAACTATCCAGTGTACAGCTGATGAGAGTAGTGCTTCCAATGGCGAAGCAACAGGTAGTGATACTTGTGGTGGCGTAGCTATTACAGAGAGTGATTCTGTAGTAGAAGCGTGTGGAAATACAAGAACGATAACTAGAACTTGGACAGCTACAGATGATTGTGGTAACACAACTTCAGGTGATCAAGTAATAACGGTAATCGATACAACTGCTCCTAGTTTAACAGTACCTGATGATGTAACTATCCAGTGTACAGCTGATGAGAGTAGTGCTTCCAATGGCGAAGCAACAGGTAGTGATACTTGTGGTGGCGTAGCTATTACAGAGAGTGATTCTGTAGTAGAAGCGTGTGGAAATACAAGAACGATAACTAGAACATGGACAGCAACAGATGATTGTGGAAATACAACATCAGGTGATCAAGTTATAACGGTAATCGATACAACTGCTCCTAGTTTAACAGTACCTGATGATGTAACTATCCAGTGTACAGCTGATGAGAGTAGTGCTTCCAATGGCGAAGCAACAGGTAGTGATACTTGTGGTGGCGTAGCTATTACAGAGAGTGATTCTGTAGTAGAAGCGTGTGGAAATACAAGAACGATAACTAGAACATGGACAGCAACAGATGATTGTGGAAATACAACATCAGGTGATCAAGTTATAACGGTAATCGATACAACTGCTCCTAGTTTAACAGTACCTGATGATGTAACTATCCAGTGTACAGCTGATGAGAGTAGTGCTTCCAATGGCGAAGCAACAGGTAGTGATACTTGTGGTGGCGTAGCTATTACAGAGAGTGATTCTGTAGTAGAAGCGTGTGGAAATACAAGAACGATAACTAGAACATGGACAGCAACAGATGATTGTGGAAATACAACATCAGGTGATCAAGTTATAACGGTAATCGATACAACTGCTCCTAGTTTAACAGTACCTGATGATGTAACTATCCAGTGTACAGCTGATGAGAGTAGTGCTTCCAATGGCGAAGCAACAGGTAGTGATACTTGTGGTGGCGTAGCTATTACAGAGAGTGATTCTGTAGTAGAAGCGTGTGGAAATACAAGAACGATAACTAGAACATGGACAGCAACAGATGATTGTGGAAATACAACATCAGGTGATCAAGTTATAACGGTAATCGATACAACTGCTCCTAGTTTAACAGTACCTGATGATGTAACTATCCAGTGTACA
>NZ_JBALVR010000027.1:0-4089 GCF_036960315.1 Psychroserpens sp.
ATAGAATTAACCTGATGCATCACCTTTAAAACTATGCATTATGAAAACTGTTAGTATTAATTTACAAGAGGACGACATTAAACCCGCTTCAAAAACAAACACCTTAGCCATAATTACACACAAAAAAACCAACAGCGCTCTACAAAAGTACTGTTGGTTTTGTTTTTCTAAATGCTCTCAGAAAAGAACGTTATATGTTTTAGAGCTATGGATTAATTCATATTCTGCCATCCAAAAGAACCTGGGTTCGGTTGAATATGGACTCTAAATACTAAATCATCTTGTGCACTTGGCGTTGAAAAACTAGCTTCAAAACATTCACCATTAGGGTAATTACTGTTGGTAGCAAAAGTCAACTCAAATGCAACACAAAACGTTAAGAACGCTGATCCCCCAGCACTAACAGGTATAGGCGTCGCTAAATTAAAAGTAAACCAAGTGAAACTTGAATAAGAAGGAATTGTAAATTGTTCAAAACTCGCACCTAAAAAATCAATATTATGAGGTCCAGGACCAAAATTACCGTCTTTTAAGAGTAACTCTATAGCAACAATTTGTCCGTCTATAGGAGATGTGATAGATTGGTCAATACAAAATTCATCACTTAATTCTGAACCTGCATAAATCTCATTCAAAATTGAAGCGTTATCGGTTAACATGGCATAGACCTGTAATTTGCGGGCATCGCTATTAAATTGTACCATGCCTTCCACTGGAGTTGCTATTGCATTGACTTCATTTTGTGTCATTGAAGGAAAAATAACTGGCAATGGCGTTGCAATTTCCATCGAAGCTTCTGTATTTGGTGTATCCGTACCTATAACAATTTGTCCTGTGTTTATAAGGTCATTTCCGTTGGCATTATTACCCATAACTAATACTTGCTCAATGGTTTGCGATTCGTTTGTGACGTTCTCTGCAGTTTTTGCATGCAATGCATAAGGTACACTTAATAACTGGCTGGTACCTGTAATAGTATAACTGATGCCTCCATTTGGATCGGTTTCTGTTTTTATAAAGTAACTGTCAGTAGACCAATCTATGGTTGTAAAATCACCACTTACAACATTACCTGTCCCAATTTCTAGGGTCACTAAGCCGTTAACATTAGTTGTAGGTGTATGCGTTTCTACATAAACAGCTGTTCCCATAGGTGTCGTTTGTAGAATACTTATTTGCATCCCTACGGCTTGGTTGGTCACTAAAATATCGCTACTGTTTCTTACTACTGCTTGGTAGCTCATCTTCTCTGGTGCTTGGGCAAAAGTACTTGCAGTTACTAATACTGCTGCTAGTATGGTGTATAGTTTTTTCATGTGTCTTGATGGTTATTTTTTAATGATTTTAAACGTTTTTAATTCTTGATTGTTTTGGTTTACTTTTAGGATGTACGTGCCAATGGCCAAACTTTGCATCCCTATTTGTGTGTTATTTTGGGTTACTAAGCCTTTTGCAACCACTCTGCCTTGCAAATCGTACATGGCATAGCTTATACCAACTAAATTCGCATCTGTTAATGCCAATACGACCACATCTGCTGTAGGATTGGGATAGGTTACTGCAGTTAAGTTTACAGTGGTCAGCTCTGGATTACTCAGGGTAAATAGTTCGATACTTTGTTGTACCCCTTGGGATACTGTACCATTTCCTGTAGTAGTGGTATACACCAATTGCCCAACAGAATAGCTGGAGGTACCACCACTTCCTGTGGCATCACCACCTGAAGTTGGAATAGCATCTTGTGCATCCATTAATTGTGTAGCAAATAATAGACATGCTACTAGAATAGTATTTCTCATAGAGTTGTTTTTAAAGATGTTTTTTTATTGAGTAATTTGTTTCCAAATAGCGGCTGCAGGTGAACTATCAATGCAAATATAAGCTTGTAAACCAACCGTATCAATCCACATTGAACCTACTGAAAAATTTGAAATTACATCGTCAGTTACAGAAGGTGCAACTGTTGCCGAATAATTCATCTTAGTCGTATCTGTAGCTGTTACTTCCTTTGTCGTTGGGTCATATTTAAGCACTTGCGGGCCATTTGCATCACGAATAGGAGCTATGTACAAGCTATTTGGTACTGTTGACTCTAAAGGTAAACCTGTAGCATTTAAAATTATACTATTGTTGTTTTGATTAGTAGTCCCACTATTTGCACCAATCGCAATAGCATTATTTCCTTGATTAACTTCTCCACTTCTACTACCTATGGCAACGGCTTCAGATCCTTGAAAATCGCTACCACTTCTACTACCTATGGCAACGGCTTCAGATCCTTGAAAATCGCTACCACTTCTACTACCTATGGCAACTGCAAAAATTCCTTGAGAATCGCTACCACTTCTACTACCTATGGCAACTGCTTCAGGTGCTTGACCATCTCTACCGCTACTTTCACCTATGGCAACTGCCAAAGGTGCTTGATTAACTTCTCCACTTCTTTCACCTATGGCAACTGCAAAAGGTGCTTGATTACTGTTACCACTTCTACTACCTATGGCAATTGCTAAAAACCCTTGTTGTACTTCTCCACTTCTACTACCTATGGCAACTGCTTCAAATCCTTGAGAATCGCTACCACTTCTACTACCTATGGCAACTGCTGAATCCTGTTGATTAAATTCCCCACTGCTTTCACCTATGGCAACTGCTGAAAATCCTTGAGAATCGTAACCACTTCTTTCACCTATGGCAACTGTGAAAGGTGCTTGATTAATGCTACCAGCATCTTGACCGATATGAACTTTGTCACCTCCAACCCTCCAAGAATTTGAAATAGTGTCCCAATATAAGTAATCACTATAAGCATTTCCTAAATCTCCAGAAAACCCTATAACATTCTCCGCGGTTTTTGCATGCAATGCATAAGGCACACTTAATAACTGGCTGGTACCTGTAATAGTATAACTGATGCCTCCATTTGGATCGGTTTCTGTTTTTATAAAGTAACTGTCAGTAGACCAATCTATGGTTGTAAAATCACCACTTACAACATTACCTGTCCCAATTTCTAGGGTCACTAAGCCGTTAACATTAGTTGTAGGTGTATGCGTTTCTACATAAACAGCTGTTCCCATAGGTGTCGTTTGTAGAATACTTATTTGCATCCCTACGGCTTGGTTGGTCACTAAAATATCGCTACTGTTTCTTACTACTGCTTGGTAGCTCATCTTCTCTGGTGCTTGGGCAAAAGTACTTGCAGTTACTAATACTGCTGCTAGTATGGTGTATAGTTTTTTCATGTGTCTTGATGGTTATTTTTTAATGATTTTAAACGTTTTTAATTCTTGATTGTTTTGGTTTACTTTTAGGATGTACGTGCCAATGGCCAAACTTTGCATCCCTATTTGTGTGTTATTTTGGGTTACTAAGCCTTTTGCAACCACTCTGCCTTGCAAATCGTACATGGCATAGCTTATACCAACTAAATTCGCATCTGTTAATGCCAATACGACCACATCTGCTGTAGGATTGGGATAGGTTACTGCAGTTAAGTTTACAGTAGTCAGCTCTGGATTACTCAGGGTAAATAGTTCGATACTTTGTTGTACCCCTTGGGATACTGTACCATTTCCTGTAGTGGTGGTATACACCAATTGCCCAACAGAATAGCTGGAGGTACCACCACTTCCTGTGGCATCACCACCTGAAGTTGGAATAGCGTCTTGACTATACATAATATGGGTACCAAATAGCAGACATGCTGCTAGTAGTATTGTTTTCATTGCGTTGCTATTTTTTAAAGATTTTGTTTTTTTTACAGCCAAATTAAGCGTGAAGAAAATTAAGTACTCTAGGTTAATATTATTACAAATATACTCTTTTAATCGTATTAATATGCTTTTTGTCTGATTTTATGTTAATTTATTAGAGTCGCACTACCTAGTGGTAACAGCGAGTATAATTCATTGCTACTCAATTTTTTCAGGTGAAATTTATTAGAAATAATTACACTTAAAAGTCATAAAATTTAACTATACTTGCGTTAAGTATCAGGAACGCAACAATTGCGTACCAACCGAGCACAAAAGCTACGGTGGTTTAGTATACGGACAGTCCAGTCAAAATAAATGATTACCACACTGT
>NZ_JBALVR010000028.1:0-2825 GCF_036960315.1 Psychroserpens sp.
CTTTGAATTTCTATTTGAGTGGAATCGTAAATTTTTATTTTAAAATCCTCCAAAACTTTTTCAACTACGCTTTCGCTGTGTTCTTTCAAAAGTTTGTTTTTCAGTTCGTTTTTTAAGTATTCAGAATATTCGGTTTTTGTTATTTCGCTTTTTAGGTTTTCAACGGTTTGGTTTTCTTTTATAGTCTTAATTTTCTTTTGAATATATCTTTCAATATTTTCATAACTGAAAGTTTCTTTTTGGAACAGATTTATAAAGTTCAAACCTTGTTGATTGTCTTTTTTAAACGATATTCTTTCTAAAAGTTCTGATTGATTTGAATCGACTAAAGAACCGTCAATAAAAATTTTGATTTCATTTCCGATTAAGATTCCAAAATTCAGACGTAACATTCGCATATAAGACGAAAGTTGGTTTTGATAACTCGGATTTTTTAAATCGGCTGAAGGATTTTTGACTTCAATTACAAACAAATTTGTGTCGTCAGATTTTATTATAATGTCAGGCGTAATTCTGTTAGATGCTCCTAATTGTATATTTTCTCGAACCGAAATTTCGCCTTTAAAATGACTCCAGCCTAATTTTTCAAATGCTTGAATTACTTTAAGTTCAAAAACTTGTTCAGATGCGTTTGATGGAATACTTTCTGATAGTATAAAACATAATTCATTCCATTTTTCCATATTCGATATTTTTTTCTTTAGTGTTCGAGTGTTTGTTCAAATTGCATAGAACGGTTTTGTGGATGATTAGTGGCGTGGTTAAGCACCTAATTTAGCAAATACAAACCGAATAGAAAATCCGAGAGGATTTTCGTAAGTAGGCTAGAACTAGCAATAAATTATATACGGTGTTGGCAGTAGTTTATTCTAACTCAAATACTGTTTCACCCTCCTTTATAGTTTTCAGTATTTTAATTTCTTTAATTGAGGCTGGATCAACTTTTATAGGGTTTTTATCCAGAATTACAAAGTCGGCCAATTTGCCTACAGATAAGTCTCCTTTCAAATCTTCTTCAAAGCATTGGTATGCAGCCCAAGAGGTTATTGATTTTAAAGCATCATATGGGCTAATGCGCTCATCAGGCCCAATGATCTGACCACTTCTACTCGTACGATTAACCACAGAATGTAAGATCATGATACTATTAGGGTATACAATTGGTGAATCATGATGTTGTGTAAAAATTAATCCTTTCTTTTTGGCAGTTGCGGCAGGAGAAATTCTATACGCTCTTTCTTGGCCGAAATTTTTGACATGGATGTCACCCCAATAGTACGTATGCATTCCAAAAAAAGAAGGAATAACTCCAAGCTCCTTCATTCTATCCAATTGATCAAACCTTGCAGTCTGTGCATGTATCATTACATCACGACGCCCTTCATTACCATATTTTTCAGCGGCTTTGCTCAAAGCATTTAAATATTGATCCCCAGCCGCATCTCCGTTGCAATGGGCAAGAATTTGCCAATTATTTACAAATGCAGAATCTATCAATCGTTGAACTTCTGTATCTTCAGAGATTGCCGGATATCCGACGTTCCCTTCTGGCCCGCTGGCATAAGGCTCAGTCAACCAAGCTGTTTTTCCTTGAGGTGATCCATCTAAACTTAACTTAATTCCGGCTGTCCTGTAATGGTTGGTATATGTTTTTTGGGTACCTTCATTGAGCATATAATCCATTTCAACCTGCAAGTCAGGATACGCAGTTACATCTATTTTCAATTCTCCACTTTTACCAAGAATTTTCCAAACTTCACAAGCATCACGGGTAGCTCTTCCTTCTTGTGCGGTTGTATAACCAAATTTCACATATGAATTCATACCCGCTTTTGCGAGTGCTATATTGGAGGTTGAATCTACTTGTCCCATCAGTTTAAGAAGAGGCAGGAAGAAAGCCATTTCTTCAAGTACACCATTTG
This sequence comes from Psychroserpens sp., assembly GCF_036960315.1. Classification (NCBI taxonomy): domain Bacteria; kingdom Pseudomonadati; phylum Bacteroidota; class Flavobacteriia; order Flavobacteriales; family Flavobacteriaceae; genus Psychroserpens; species Psychroserpens sp. The sequence continues at coordinate 1,923 of NZ_JBALVR010000028.1, forward strand.
GTTCGTCTGTACCCAGCACACGGCGAATAACTCCACCTTTTGGATCCTTGACTCCTTTTATGTATCCTGCTATTTCCAATGCTTTATGGTTCATTGATGCAAGATGATTGGATTGATGTACTGCTAAAACAGGAATTTCTGTAGAAATTTTATCCAGATCATCAGCTGTTGGATGTCTTTGTTCTTCAAGCTGCGAATCATCGTACCCCATGCCTAAAATGACGTTGTATTTTTCAATAACATTAGAGTTATTGTCTTTCCATACTTTCATATTCTCTATTAGTTTACTTATAGAGTTGCAGTCACCATCTGGTTCTGGTAGGAGAGGAGCCGCGATTTCCATCATGCCTGAATTAAATACATGACCGTGAGCATCAATAAACCCTGGTAACAAGGTTTTTCCTTCCAGGTTTATCATTCGATGTCCTTTCCCTGCGGCTTCCATAGCATCGGCAGATGAGCCCACAAATTCAATCTTACCATCTTTAATCACTATGGCTTCTGCGTATTCTGGCAAATCACCTTGCATGGTTATAATGTCTCCTCCACCGTAAACAACAGCAGTATTAATAAGTGCGTCTTTTTGATCTTGCTTACAAGATATCAGGATGATGATTCCGAAAATAATGGTTAGTGTTTTTAATGTTTTCATATGATTATTTTAATTATTGCCAACGGTTTGTGTATGGTTAGTTGCTTGTCTCAGCAACTAATTTAGCAAAAATGGACGAGCCATAGGAAAATCCTAAGGATTTTTCGAGTAGACCTGTCCCAAGCAATTAATTATACACTTCTTAATTTTGATTCTCATTAAATTGATAGTATAATCAGAAAGAACAAAAGAGAGAATTAAGGTTAGTATACACGGTGAAGCTTTAGACTTCGACAACATTGATAATCCTC
>NZ_JBALVR010000029.1:0-1689 GCF_036960315.1 Psychroserpens sp.
GTTTGTTGTATGGCCAATCAACATCAAATCCGAGTACAGTTTCAAATGTTGTTCTTCCCATAACAAGTGCGTCAATTTCTTTATTAAATTCAACATATCCCAGATCATCATTGTCGGGATTTGGTATAGAATGTAGCCAATCAATACCACCATTCTTGTCAGCGATATATCCGTCTAAGCTTGTTGCAATAAATACGCTATTCTTTAAGCTCATTATTCTTTTCAGATTCGTTGTTCGATATGAATACCAACGGTTTCGCTATGAGGAGTGGCGTCTCGCAGGGCGCTATTGCTCATAGGTTTTGTTGTGCTTAGTATTTATTATTATTCTTTTTCATATTCTTTATTAATTTCCCTAAGTCTTTACCTTTCTTTTTTCTATCCTGAACATCTGACTCGAAATGTATTCTCTCTTTTTCCATCTTGAGGAAATTCTCATATGATTCTGGGTTCAAGTCATTATTTTCTAAAGCAGTCAATACTGCACATCCATCTTCATTAGTGTGTGTGCAGTCATTATACTTGCAATTTTTAGAAAGATTCAATATCTCCTCAAAAGTAATTTCAAATCCATCAGAATCATCAGTTATGCCAACTTCTCTCATTCCGGGATTATCAATTAATATTCCATTGTCTAGAACTACTAACTCTCTATGGCATGTAACGTGTTTACCTCTATCTATGCTCTCACTAATTTCTCTTGTATGCATCAAGCTGGTTCCCGTTAGCGTATTAATGAGTGTAGACTTTCCGACACCTGATGAGCCTAATAAACAATAGGTGTAACCTTTTACTAATTTAGATTTTAAACTGTCGATTCCTAATCCAGATTGGTTACTTATCTCAAATAGAGGAACGTTATTAATTCTCTCTTTTACCTGATTTATTAATTCTTCTAACTCCTGTTTCTCAATTAAATCCACTTTGCTTAAAACAATAATGGGTTCAATTTTAGAAGTGTGGCAAATAGTAAGGTAGCGTTCTAAACGATTGATGTTGAAATCTCTATTCACAGATTGAACGATAAGTCCAAAATCAATATTTGTGGCAATAATTTGAGTTTGACCTAATTTGCCAACAGCCTTTCTTTCTACAATGGATTTTCTGGGAAATACAGCATGGATTAGAGCTTTGCCTTCATCATATTCTGATATGGAAACCCAATCACCAACAGCGGGTAATTCATTCCTATTCGTGGCGGTAAATCTTAAATTTCCTATAAGTTCAGAATCAAATTCGCCATCTTCAGTTTTGACAGTATATCGGTCTTTATGCTCAGAAATAACTCTTCCAACACCAAAAGAGTCAAGATTATTTTCTTTTCTGTACGCTCCTAATTCTTTATTATATCCTAAATCTTCAAGTGTCATTTCAATTCATCCTTATTAAGCACAACAATTGTATAAAGTAACCAGTACTTATATCATCCAATATCAAGGAATTTAGTTACTAGTAACTATAGCTGTTTTATTTCTGCTAAAGTGGTAGGGGAGTATTCTTTGCTTGGTCTACTGCAAGATAAAGAAAATTACTTCTTTTTTTATGATAGGGGTGAGTAGGTAAGTGATGGTTTTGGTACATAAGACCAAACCGAATAGTGTACCGTTTTTTCTAATGCGCCTTTAGCTTTGTTGGCAACCGTTTACATATCTCGTTTCACATTTTTTTTTTGATATGCAATTCGCATCA